>JBELDB010000075.1:0-8067 GCA_042094525.1 Congregibacter sp.
CATTGGGCACAGCGGGTCAACCGCCTTCGACTGAAGAGCCATCCTCCGAGGCGGCGAGGACCGATAAGCGGGCTGGGCGATCTGAGTCGGTACCTGCACGGCCTGAAACGAGCGCCACTGGCACAGCATCTGATGCCGGTGCGATTTACGCGGGTCCCGCCGTGCGTAAGCTGGCGCGTGAATTTGGCGTGTCTCTCAGTAACGTGCCGGGAACGGGCGCCCGGGGGCGCATCCTCAAAGAAGATCTGCAACAGTTTGTGGCGCAGACGTTGGCCGGCGGTGGGACTGGTGCCGGCGCCGGTATTCCGGAAATTCCCGAGCAGGATTTCGCCCGCTTCGGGGCTGTCGAACAGATCCCACGGAGTCGCATCGATAAAGTGACGGCGTCGAACATGGTGCGGTCGTGGCTCAATGTCCCGCATGTGACCCAGTTTGATGATGCCGATATCAGTGGCATGGAGCGTTTTCGCGCAGAGCTCAAAGATGAGGCGGCGGAGCGCGGCGTGAAGTTGACCCCGATACCTTTTATTTTGAAGGCCTGCGCCGTGGCGTTGCGCGATCATCCCAAGCTTAAGTCTTCGCTCGCCGATGGCGGCGAGACGCTGGTGATGAAACACTACTGCCACATTGGCATGGCAGTCGACACTCCCGCGGGTCTGGTCGTGCCGGTCATCCGGGATGTCGACAGAAAGTCCATTTGGGAACTGGCAGCCGAGGTGGCAGAGGTTGCCGCTAAGGCAAAAGACAGGCAACTGAAACCCGATGACATGCAGGGCGGTGTCTTTACTGTGAGCAGCCTGGGTGCGCTCGGCGGTCGGGGATTCACGCCGATTATCAATGCACCGGAAGTCGCCATTCTCGGTGTTGGTCGCGCCAGCGTACAGCCTGTTTGGGACGGTGAGGTTTTTCGACCCCACACGCTGCTACCGTTAGCACTTTCCTATGATCACCGCGTCGTCAATGGCGGGGACGGTGGGCGTTTTCTCACAGATCTGGCTGCATTGTTATCTGATGTGAAACGGATGGTGATGTGAGCAGCCGGTTGTCGCCGGGGGCACTATCTGCTTTTGCCAGCAGCTCCCGCCGCGCTGCCTGTGGTCGCGGAAGAGGCGCGTAGTGTGACCAAAGACGCCTGCTGTGAGCCTGGTGACTGCGGCACCGGTCGGTTGCGCCTCGGCGGCATAGTGCTGGCTGCCGGAGCGGGCAGTCGTCTCGGCGGCCGGGCCAAGGGGCTGATTGAAATTGAAGGTGAACCTCTCGTTGAGCGGACCCTAAGAGTGTTGCGAGAGGTGGGCGTCGATGAGCTGGTAGTGGTCACGGGTCATTATCGCGCCCAACTAGAGAGTTGGCTGGAAAGCGCGGCGGTGGTCGAGGTAATGCAGCCGCTCGATACGCACACACAAGCTGACTCCCTGCGATTAGGCGTGGCGGGCTTGTCTGACAGCGTTGATGCGGTGATGGTGCTGCCTGTTGATATGCCGGCGCTGACACGACAGGACCTCGTCGACCTGATTGGCGCATACAAACATGCGAGCGACGGCATTGAGTTTGTTGGACCCATGGTCGGCACGCGCCCTGGCAATCCTGTGCTGTTTAGTCGCCAGATTGCGACACAGATTCTGCAGGGCGAGGGTGACTTCGGCAGCGGCGCCTGGCGCCACCAGCAGCCCGACTGGCTGCTCGAGTGGGAGACCGACAACCCGCATTATGTGGCTGATATCGATACCCCCGAGGAGCTCAACTATTGGACGCGATAAGCCGCGTCTGAGGCAGAGTGAGGCCGGGGTCGACCTCGCAATCCTTAGATGGCCTGCATGACGGCCCTTGCCGCAAGGGTGATCAGGCATAGGCTCGATAGCGCAAACAGCGCGAAGCGCACCGGAATGGTATTCACGTTAGCCTGCCAGAGGCTGTGGAGCACGCGAATCCCGGCATAGCCCCAGGCGAGATTGACGCTCAGGGCCGAGTTGTCACCCATCAATGCGAGCATGATGACCACGGGGTAAAACACTGTGGGCTGTTCCATTAGGTGGGTGTAGTTGTGTGAGATCCAGTTGGCTTTGGTGGTGAGCTGAGCCTCTGTATCAACGCCTCGTGCACCAGCAGGCATGGAGCCTACTGTGATTCCAGCCGCTGCAAACGCGGGCATGCGCCTGGCGATGAGCCAGAGAAAAACAATCATGGTCCAGCCGGCGAGGACTGCGGCGGGCGCGAGGATGGTGGTTTCGATTTGCATCGTTGTCTCCTAAAGCAATTTTTACGTCGCCAGATCGTCAGATCGGACTCTTTCTGATCGCGCGGCCTTAGCAGATAGTCATGTCCCGCGCGGCCTGCGAGTGTGCTACGGAACTGCCCTCGCATGCTAGAATTCTCGCTCGTTTTTCTGGAGCCCCTGCCATGGTGATTCAGCCCAAAGTCCGCGGCTTTTTGTGCACGACCACCCATCCCACCGGCTGTTATGAGAATGTGCGGCGTCAGGCGGAACACGTCCGCAGCAAGGGTGATATTGCAGATGGCCCCAAGCGCGTGCTGGTGCTCGGCGCCTCTACCGGTTATGGGCTCGCGTCGCGGATTACAGCGGCTTTCGGTTCTGGCGCATCGACGATTGGCGTTTTCTTCGAGAAACCGGGGACAGACCGCAAGCCGGGCACCGCCGGCTGGTACAACTCAGCGGGTTTCCATCAGTTGGCGGATGAGGCGGGCCTCTACGCCAAGAGCTTAAACGGCGATGCGTTCTCGGATGAAATGAAAACGCGAGTGATCGATCTCATTAAAGCGGATCTCGGTCAGGTGGATCTGGTCGTCTACAGTCTGGCCGCGCCACGGCGCACGCATCCCAAAACCGGCGAGATCTTCAACTCGACGCTGAAGCCCATCGGCCAGGCCGCGACCCAGAAGGGTGTCAACACCGATAAAGAAGCGATTCAGGATTTTCATCTCGAACCCGCGACGCAGGAAGAGATCGACCACACTGTGGCCGTTATGGGCGGCGAGGATTGGGAGATGTGGATCACGGCGTTGGCAGAGGCGGGCGTATTAGCCGAAAACGCCAAGACCACTGCTTACACCTACATCGGCGAAAAGATTACCTGGGATATCTACTGGCACGGCACGATCGGTGCGGCCAAGAAAGACCTTGATCATCGGGTAGTGGGGATTCGCGAACAGCTGGCACCCCTGGGCGGTGACGCCCGCGTGTCGGTGCTAAAAGCGGTGGTGACGCAGGCGTCAGCCGCGATACCGGCAATGCCGATTTATCTCGCGATTCTGTTCAAGGTCATGAAAGCGCGGGACGTTCATGAAGGCTGTATCGAGCAGATCGACCGGTTGTTCAGAGAGCGACTGTATGGCGATGGCGCGGTGGATGAGGCCGGCCGGCTCCGCGTGGATCAGCTGGAGTTGGACCCTGACGTGCAGGCAGAAGTGGCGGGCATCTGGGATCAAATCAATACGGATAACCTCAAGTCGCTGGCTGATTTTGATGGTTATCGACAGGAGTTTCTGCAGCTCTTCGGATTCGGCATCGAGGGCGTGGATTATGACGCCGACGTGGATCCCGAAGTCGCGATCCCGCAATTGGTGGAGTGACATGCAGCCCCACGGAGAAGTTCGTGCACTGTCGGCGCGGGTGCGCCGGATCGTCGCGCCCAATCCCGGGCCGATGACCGGTCCCGGGACCAACACCTACATCGTTGGCGAAAGCGATTTGGTGGTGGTTGACCCCGGGCCTGCTGAGCCATCGCATGTAGCGGCCATCCTCGATTGTGTCGGGGAGAATTTGAAGTTCATTGCCTGCACTCACACGCACCCTGATCACTCTCCGGGAGCGGCGTTGTTGGCAGAGGCGACGGGAGCCGAGCTTATCGGTCGAGTGACCGAGGATGATCGACATCAGGACCTGACCTTTCAGCCAGCAGCGCAAATCGAGGACGACGACTGCCTCTCGGGCGCCGGATGGACCCTGCGCGCGATTCGCACGCCCGGCCATGTCGACAACCATGTTTGCTTTCTCTTGGAAGAGGAGGGCATGGTCTTCGCCGGAGACCACATCATGAATGGATCCACAGTCGTGATTGTGCCGCCGGGCGGGAACATGGCCGACTACATCGCCTCATTGCGCCGGCTGCTCGACTACGACGTCAAGGTTGTGGCACCTGGTCACGGTGAGTTGATTTCGGACTGTCGAGGCGAGGTAGAAAAGCTGGTGCGACACCGGTTGATGCGTGAGGCAAAGGTCGCCTCGGCACTCGACAGCGCACCCCAATCACTGGACGGATTGGTCGCGACCGTTTACGACGATGTCGACCCGGTCATGCATGAGTGGGCCAAGCTATCTTTACTCGCGCATCTGATTAAGTTGGAAGCCGAAGGGCGCACGCTCCGGTCCACGGTCGAGGGCGTCGACCAGTGGGCGTTGGCCACCTGATAATGTCTGCCCGCTTGGGTTGATGACCCCCACTGCTAATCGGTACATTCCCCGCTCGGTTGCGAAGGAGAACACAGCACCATGAATGGTTTGATGATGGATATACCGCTCACGATCACGTCGATTGTGCGGCACGCGGAGCGGGTGCATGGGCACAAGGAGATTGTCTCAATCACCCGAGATAATCCCCGCCACCGCTATACCTATCGGGATTGTTTTGCCCGTGCCCGGCAGCTGGCCAATGCTATGCGCGCCTGGGACCTTAAGCAGGGCGATCGCGTCGCCACACTGGCGTGGAACGACTACCGTCATATGGAGACCTATTACGGCTCTGCCTGCTCGGGCTTTGTCTGCCACACCATCAACCCGCGGCTATTCCCCGAGCAGGTCGTGTACATCATCAATCACGCCGAAGACCGCTACGTATTCCTCGACCCTGATTTCTGGCCGTTGATCGAGGGGATCGCTGGCGAGTGCACGGGTGTCGAGGGCTGGGTCATTATGACCACACGTGAGCATATGCCCGAGACAGACCGTACAGATGTACTCTGCTACGAGGAGATCATGGCGAACCAAAGTTCTGACTTTGAGTGGCCAGAACTCGATGAGCAGGCGGCGTGCTCGCTCTGCTACACCTCCGGAACAACCGGCAATCCCAAGGGCGTGCTGTATAGCCATCGCTCCACGGTGCTGCACACCTACGCCACCTTGATTCCTGATGCCATGAACATTTCCAGCGGTGACGTGATGTTGCCGATTGTGCCGATGTTCCATGTCAACGCCTGGGGTAATCCCTACGCCTGCCCGGTGGCCGGTGCGAAAATGGTGATGCCGGGTAACAAGATGGGTGATGGCCCGACATTGGCGGCGCTCATCAACGAAGAGGGTGTGACCATGTCCGCCGGTGTACCGACGGTCTGGCTGAATCTGTTGGCGCACCTTCGTGAATCGGGCGATCGTGTCGACACGTTGACCCGCGTGGTGGTGGGCGGCTCGGCTTGCCCGCTGTCGGTGATGGAAGAATTCGATACCTATGGCGTTGATACCCGCCACGCTTGGGGTATGACCGAGATGAGTCCATTGGGTACCACTAACCATGCGGGCGGCCATCGCGAGTTGTACAGCCCCGAACAGTTTGCCGAGCTGCGGACCAATGTCGGCACTCCGATCTGGGGCGTCGAGATCAAGATCACCGACGACGATAACAAAGAGCTGCCCTGGGATGGCGAAGCGTTCGGCGCTCTCAAGGTTCGCGGCCCCTGGATTTGCTCCAGCTACTTCAAAGTCGACGAGTCGGATGCGCATGCCGAGGCGGGTTGGTTCGAGACCGGTGACGTTGCCACGGTGAGCCCGGAGGGGTTTGTGTCGATTACCGACCGCACCAAGGACGTGATCAAGTCGGGCGGGGAGTGGATCTCCTCGATTGAAGTGGAGAATGTTGCGACGGGTCATCCCAAAGTGGCTGAAGCTGCTGTGATTGGCCGTATTCACGAGAAGTGGGGCGAGCGGCCGCTACTGATTGTGGTCAAGGCGCCCGGTGAGGAGCCATCACCGGATGAACTGAAAACCTTCCTCGACGGGAAAATCGCCAAATGGTGGATTCCCGACGATGTGCAGTTCATCGAGGAGATGCCTCACACGGCGACCGGGAAAATCCAGAAAACGACACTTCGGGATATCTTTGCCGATTACCAGTTCCCTGCCTGAATCGGCGGAGCCCGCTTGCACACGAAAACCGCGGGCTCTTCCGCTTGCCGAGCGCTGGCACTTTTGCCCACGCCCTTCGGTGGCAGAGTGCGAATGCGACGCGTATAACTCTCTCCTCGTCAGTTGCCAGCGGCTAACCAGTCAATGAACGACGCATCTGAGCGCATCGACATTGTCATCCCGGTTTTCAGGGGAGAGGGGGCTGTGCGCCGGTGTTTGGAGTCTGTCTTCGCCTCAGACGCTGCGCGCGTTGCCGACATTGTGGTGGTTGACGATGCGTCCCCCGAGCCTGCCGTCTCCGAGTACCTGCAAGCGCTCGCCGCTGATAACAAGGTGACTTTATTGCGGCACGAGCACAATCAGGGATTCGTGGAGAGCGTCAACGAAGCGGCGGAGCTCCACCCGGACCGCGATTTTGTGATTCTGAACGCCGATACCGAGGTGGCGGGTGATTGGCTTCAGCGCTTGCAGCATCATGCGGCGCACAATGATGCGATCGCCACGGTGACGCCCTTCTCTAACAACGCCACCATTGCCAGCTTCCCGAAGCTCATTGGGTCCAATGCGCTGCCTCGAGGGGAAACCACGGCCAGTCTGCACGCGCTGTTCTCGAGCGAGAATCATCAGGGTGCGGTCGATATGCCCACTGCCATTGGCTTTTGTACGCTGATTCGGCGAGCGGCGTGGCAGGAGGCGAGGGGCTTCGACAGCGTCTTCGGAAGAGGCTACGGAGAAGAGGTGGATTTCTGTTGCAAGCTGTCGGCCAACGGTTGGCAACATCTGCTGGCTGCAGATGTGTTTGTCTTTCACGAGGGCGGCGTGTCATTTGGCGCTGAGGCAGATGAGCGCAAGGTCACGGCCCAGGCAATCGTCGATGAGCGTTACCCCGACTATAGCGATGCGGTGCAGCAGTGGGTTCAGGCGGACCCGGCATTGCCTTATCGGCTCAAGGTGGATGTTGCGCGCATCAATCGACGCGCGGGGCCGAGGTGGCTGTTTATTTCTCATGCTTATGGCGGCGGGGTGCAGCAGCACATCGACGATCTGACTGCGTTGATCCGTGACGAGCTGGATGGCGTGGTCTGGCTGCTTCAGCCAAGGGATGAGCACAGCGCGCGACTGACATGGTGTGGCGAAGACAGTGACCTCGACATACCGATCGCCCATGACCAACTGAGTACGGCCTTACCGCCACTGGTCGCTGAGCTAGGCATCCAGCGTCTGCACTTTCATCATTTTGCGGGATTACCCATCTCAGTTCTGCAACTCCCAAAAACGTTGGGTTTGCCCTTCGACGTCACTTTCCACGACTTTCACACCGTCTGCCCGCAAACGCATTTCATTACCCGCACTGGCGATTTTTGCGGCCGGCCCGCTGTGGCGAGCTGCGAGCGCTGTGTCGCCGAACGCCCGGACCCATGGGGTTTAGGCATACGTGACTGGCGCGCCACTTTTGGTGATTGGCTCTCACAGGCGGAGCGGCTCATCTACCCCAATTCCTCGGTTCGGGACATTGTGTCGGAATATTTTCCCGATCTGTCTGGTGAGGTTTGGCCGCACCCAGAACGCAGCCTCGCGGAGTTTGCAGAGCACGCAGCACGGTCCCTGTCGCGCAGAAAAGTCGCGCTCATCGGTTCAATGTCCGATGTCAAAGGCCTGCATCGGTTAAGAGCGCTTGCCGAGCTGTCACTGAGCGGGACGGAGCCCGTCGAGTATGTGGTGATTGGTCCGACACTCGCGCCATTGGGGCCGGGCGCGCCCCCTAACGTGGTGGTCACCGGACAGTATGAAGCCGCTGAGCTACCCAACCTGCTGGCGCGAGAGCGTCCCGACAGCATCCTGTTTCTGTCCGTGGTGCCCGAGACTTACAACTTCGCGCTGTCGGCCGCGCTGGCCACCGGGCTGCCGATTGTCGCGCTCGATGCCGGCGCGAT
>JBELDB010000076.1:0-7882 GCA_042094525.1 Congregibacter sp.
CAGCGGTATCGCTCAATCGGGATTGATCACTACGATTGGTAAGCAGGCCCACGGCATCTCGGCGATGAGCATCGGCGGCGGTGGAGGCAATGGCGGCATGTCGGCAACGTTGTTTGGTGGTACGGGTACGGCGGGGGCTACTAAAGCGCCCATGCAAGCCTCATTAAACCTTGGTGGTGAGGGTGGCGAGGGTGGCGAAGGTGGCAATGTGACTGTCACCAACGAGGGCGTGATCACTACGTATGGTGATCAGGCGCACGGCATTGTCGCACTCTCAGTAGGCGGTGGTGGTGGTGATGGCGGGATGGCCGTCACCGTCGACACGAGAAGGAAGACGTTCCCACACAATTTCGCTGGTGTCATCGGTGGCTCAGGCGGTGACGGTAATACTGGCGGTAATGTCACTGTCAATAATGCCGCGGGTGCGGCGATTGCCGTCTATGGCGATTACTCGTATGGCATACGCGCCCAAAGTATTGGTGGCGGTGGCGGCAATGGCGGTTTTCAGCTTGCTACGAAGGCTAATTTATCAGCCCAGCTGGTCGGCAGTGCTGTCACCGAAGCGGGAACCGAAGCAATCAAAATGTTTGTCGGTGGTAAAGAGGGCACAGGCGGCGACGCCGGCGATGTGGTCGTTAACAATCACGGTGATATTTATGTAGGCGGTGAGCACGGCTATGGCATTTATGCGCAGTCAGTGGGTGGCGGCGGCGGGAAGGCATCCAGTTCGCTGCCGAACGTGCTCGGTCTGGCGGTCGAGGGTGTGAAGTATGCGGTCGAGCTTATAGCGGGCGCCAAAGACTCTGACGGGAGCGCGGGTACGGTTACCGTAAACAACCACGGAAACATCTATCTTGAGAGCGACAATTCTCAAGCGATATTTAAACAAGCGGTTAGTGGTGGCGGTGGTGATATAGAGATTTTTCTCGATCTCAGTCAGCAGGCAGTCACCGACAATAACCCGGCTGAGCCGCCAAATAGTGATGGTCAAGTGTCTGAGGTGATGGGCTACGTCAAGCTTGGCGCAGAGACAGTGGATAATCAGGTGGGCGCGGTTCTTAACTCCATTCAAGAGGGTGCGGTGGTCACTTGGGGTAAAAATGCATACGGCGCAATCTTGCAGAGCGTGGGGGCTGGTGGAGGTAATAATCAAACTCAATTAGTGCTCGCTGACGGAAATCAGAGCTTGGATCTCCAGATGGCTTTGGGTAGCACCGATTCCTCATCAAGTGGTGGCGGCGCGGTCACGGCTGCGAGGGCGGGGGAGATCAGAACGGCGGGTGAGAGATCGCAGGCTAGCGCAGTGCAAAGCATTGGCGGGGGCGGCGGCACCTCCTCGGTGTCCATTACCAGCCGGCCTCAAGAAACGACCACTGCTTCAGCTGCCCGTTCAGCTTATTCAAGCAACACTACTGCCGGTGAAGTGGACGCTGAAGTATCGGTGCAAATGGGTGCAGATGGTGGGCTTGCCAACAATGGCGGAGCCATTTTGTATTCAGCAGACGGTTTGATCAGCACGGAAGGTGACCTTGCTCCAGGCCTCAGTGTGCAGAGTATTGGCGCTGGCGGTGGGTTGATGGGGTTGGTCGGCGCATCGAGCGTGGAAGTGACGATGGGCGGTGTTAGTGGCGCGCAGGGCGATGGTGGGCAGATTGTTGCCAGCAATGGCGATGTCAGCACAAAAGGGTTCAGGGCTCATGGCGTTGTTGCTCAGTCCATCGGCGGCGGCGGTGGGCTGCTGCTGACTGATGAGGAGGCTCAGGTCACGGTCTCCACCGACGGCGAGCGACAAGGTAATGGTGGGGAGGTCTCGGTTGATCTGGATGGCGTTAGCATCGAAGGAGAAGAGGCGATTGGTGTACTGGCTCAGTCGATTGGCGGCGGTGGTGGCGCGGTCAATATTGAGTTTTTAGGTTCGGCCTACGGTACTGGTACAGCCAGCGATGTCAGCGTCAGTATCGCCCGTAATGTCAGCCTCTCTGGGGCTGATAGCACAGGGATCTATGCGCAAAGCCAGGCCAGAGGTGATGTTGGCGATATCGATATCTCGATAGGCGGTGATCTGTGGGTTGGCGGCGGTCGCGCGGTGGGTGCAAAGGCCGACACCTCCTCACTTGAGGGCTCTACAGGGGCGATTGTGCTGGGAGTGACGGGCAATGTGGAAGCTGCGGGGGAGGATGCTTTCGGCATTGACGCCTTTGTGAGCAGTACTCAGGAAATTACAAAGTCGCCGCAGCTTACGATAGGTGGCTCTCTACTCGCATCGGGCGTGAGAGCAACCGGAGTGCTGGCGGGCGCGGCCAGCGACGTCATATCGATGGATTCCCGGCTGGAGGTTGGAACAGACATTGGCGCATCGGGCGCGGCGGCCAGCGGTGTGAAGATCTCTCACGAAGGGGATCGAGTATCGGGCGGTCTCGATTTGGTGATTGGCCGGCATGTTTATGCAAGTGGAGTGGGCTCGGTGGGAGCAGACGCGACAGTCACAGCCACCGAGGTAGGGAGCTGGATAGCCGCACAGATTGGTGGTGATGTGGTGAGTTCAGCTGCCAGCGCCAAGGGCTTCACTGCGTTGCTCAAGGCACCAGTGATTACAAGCGGACTGCAAATTGCCGTTGGTGGTTCGGTGATCTCCTCGGGTGATGATGCGATTGGTATCTTGGGTATTGTCGATACCCGATTAGCTGCGCAAGCGAAAACGACATATGGTACGGGTGCTGCGTCCACGACCGACCTCTCCCAGTACTCAATAGATTTCGGATTAGCGGGTGATGTTGTCGCAGAGCAGACACAGAGTATTGGCGTACAGTTCTCGCGCCTTGCAGGCGAGGAGGGGTCGGATCGGTCTATTCGTCTTGCGATCACCGGCGGTACGGTTTCTCAAGGCGAGGCAAGTATCGGTCTGCTGGTTGAGCAGCAGAGTGCTGGTTCGGCTGAGGAGCTTCAATTAACCGTGAGCGAATATGTTGCGGCGCTGGCTGACGAAGCGACTGGGTTGGATATCTCGTCCGAGGCTGCGCAGGCGGTGAAGGCGGTCAATATTTCTTTGGGCACCGTTGCCGTTCCGGAATCGGTCGTTGTCGAGGGCGATCGCGCAACGGGTGTCTCGCTTACCGCCAACGGGGGTGGGCGTATCGAGGACGTCACGCTGAATGCGGCGAGTCGCGTTTACGTATCGGGTGATTCAGCAGTCGGTATCAAAGTGGATTCGGTCAGCGGTGATTCAATCTCCACTACAGATATTAGTGTTGGGTCGATCTCAGTGAGCGGCATGGGCGCAAGCGGTGTCGCCTTGGCGACAGAAGCGCCAGGCACGATTGCTGAGATCGGCGTCACTGCGGGCGCGGTCAGTGCCTCGGGTGATAGGGCGAGCGGCCTCTCGGTACAGGCCATCAGTGAAGAATCTATTTCGGCGGCTACTATCGCCGTGGGCTCGGTTTACTCGAGCGGCGCGCAGTCTCAGGGAGCAGGAGTCTATGCGCACGCAGGCGGCGATGTGGGTTTGTTGTCCGCCACAGTTGCTGGTGGCGTTGCGTCCCGGGGTGATGAATCTGTAGGCATTGGTCTCACTGCGATGAGTCAAGGTACCGCGGCAGGTACGTTGCTGTCAGTCGCGAGTGACGTCGAATCGGTAGGCCGTCGTTCGGTAGGCGTCCTTCAATCCATCGATGGCCTTCAAACCGGCGGAAACCATCTCCAGCTGGAGGGGTCGGTGTATGCCAAGGGTGAGGCGGCTACCGGTATTTCACTGCAAAACTTTGCAAACGGCTTTTCTACGGGCAGCTCTGTCGACATTGCTGGTGGTCTTTTCGCCGAGGGGCAGGAGGCAATGGGAGCAAAAATTCGTGATTTCGCCTCCTATGTAGCCGCGTCGGAGCTAGAGGTGGATGGCGTCGTCTCGGCGGCGGGAGAGAAGGCGACGGGCGCGAATCTGCAGCTGACAGGCTTTTCTGGTGTCGGCCGCACATCAGTCGTTTTGGCTGATGCCGTCGTTGCTCAAGGCATCGAAGCGCGTGGTCTGGTGCTGGATCAGAATTCCTTCGGATCAATTGGGGTGACAAACGTTCATATAGGGGGCGCTGTACTGGCCGCGGGCGAGCGATCGTCGGGTGTGGTCATTGAGCAGCTGAGCCGCAGAGCGATTGGATCAACCCGGTTGGTGGCTTCATCTGATATCACCGCTGTTGGGAACGAATCCAAAGGACTCGTCTTCCAACAGTCGTTGCGAGAAAACACTCAGACTGTTCTCGTTGACGTGGAGGGAGGGGTGCTGGCGGCCGGGTTGTCCGCTACCGCTGTCGATATTCGTAGGCAGGGAGAAGGCAAGCTGGGTCACATGACAACCCAGATAGCAGGCCAGATATCCGCAACCAGCGAGTTAGCCAAGGCCGTGAGTGTCTTCACTAGGGGTGAGTCGATCACTCAATCGCTGTCAGCGGGAGCCAGTGTTGTGGCATTGGGTGATGGGGCAGTGGCCATCGAGCAGAACGCGGTTGCAGTGGATTCCGTTATTAATAAGACCCAGATTGCCGGGGATGTCTGGGCGGATGGCGAATCTGCGACCGCAGTATCATCTTCATTAGGAGCAGGTGATTTGCTTTCCGACGAGCTGCGGATCAATGGAGTGGTGGCGGCCACAGGTGCAGGCTCAGCAGGTATAAAAGTAGAGGCGATGGCCCGTAATGCCGAGTTGAGCGCGCATGTGGGTGACGTGATTTCGGCGGAAGGAGAGGTGTCCCGCGGTCTGATTTATCATAGCCGGGGAGACGCTGTATCGGCCTCGCTGGTGGCGGATGCCATCATGGCCTCGGGGGTCTCCGCCAAGGGTGCTCAATTCAATATTGCTGCCAGTTCGGGTGATTTGGCTGTTCATACGAGCACCATCCTGGTATCGGGGGCTGGTGCTGTAGGACTTGAGGCAAGCGTGGCAGCGCAAATCGCCAGTCAGATGGATGACGCGAGTTCGGTGGCGCATGCGGCGCGTTCTATAGCACCTGTGAGTGATGGTGCTGGCACAGTCATTGACAATTCTGACGATGAACAGCCAGATATCGTCTCGCAGCTGACGTTGTCAGGCGATGTAGTGGTGATGGCTGACGATGCCACCGGCGCCGTGATGTCCACAGCAGGGCATTCCAGGTCCTCTGCGGCGGTCTCGGTGGCGGGTGATGTGTACGCGATCGGCTCCCGTGCCGCCGGTGTTGAGCTGAATTCCGACGGTACTGTTCACGACGCCAAGCTAGATATTGGTGCAGGGCTATTTGCGGACGGAGATCAAGCAGTGGGGGCCGGCCTTTCTTATGAAAATGCTACGCAGCTCGAGGTCGCCATGACGGTCGGCAGTAATGTGGCTGTCGTTGGTGACGACGCGCATGGCGTGTCGGTTGAGTTTAAAAGTGTCGAATCGGCGTCGGTCGATGTGACGGTTGGCGATACGCTCTACGTCGCCGGTGAGGCATCGGTAGGTATTGATATCGACGCAGACAGTCTGAGTAACGAGGGTGTCGTGCTAGTAGATATTGGCTCAACAGTGGTGGTCGATGGCGTTGACTCGAGAGGACTTCGGCTCAGTTCGGTAAGTGACGGTTTGCGCGGCTCAACACATATCAAGTCAGACGATATTTGGTACTCGAGCAATGGCGCTGCGTTGATTGAAACGCGGGGCCAAACAGACTTTGCGCTCACCAATTATGGGATTTTCACGGATAGTGAAGGCGTAAACGCTACGCCCTACCTAGGCGGTGCGGGTAACGACCAGATCTTCAATCACGGTATGTTCGAGGGGCATCTGAGTCTGGGGCACGGGGTCAATCGGTTCGTCAATTACGCGGGTGGGGCCTTTTACGGCGGCGTGTCGCTGGATTTGGGTAATGAGCAGAGTGTGCTGGAGAACTGGGGTGACTTTGTTTTAGGTGAGCTGGCGACGCCTGATACAGCTGTGTTGACTGGCAATTTGTTCCTGGGAGATACCGGTATCTGGTATTCGGCGATTGATTTTGCTGACAATATGGCTGATCGCATTGTGGTATCCGGTGCGGCGCGTGTATCTGGCACCATTCATTTTGGGCTCCTCAACGCAAATAAAATCTTGCCGGGAGTGCGATCGATCAGTCTGGTGGAAGCTTTGGCGCCGGTTGACCCGGCACTGCCGTTGTCGGAGCAAGCGCCCTCTGGCCATCTAATGTCGACTGCCTTCGACACCAGCCTCGGCGAGGTTGACCTGATATTTCCTGATTCCCTCATCATGACTCACAATATTTCTGAGGACGCGGGCCTGTTTGCTTTCGGTTACGACCTCGATTTCGCCGCGGACTGGATGACGACGAGTCGACAGGTGGTCGGTGAGCACTTCAACAGTATCCAGCTAAACGGCAGCAGTGACGAGTTGGCAGGGGTAATCGTTAATCTGTTATTCACCGATCAGGAAGAGGTGATCAATCTCACCTATGACCTGATCACCCCTGAAATCTACTCGCGGCAGATCTCTCAGCAAATTCATGAGGCCAGCTACTTTGCGGACCGACTGTCACGCTGCGATCGCTATTCTGTCTCGGTTGCTCAAGACGACACCGCTGACTGTTTATGGATGGGTGTTGGTAAGACTGATTTTGATCTGGAATTTGGTAGCGATTGGTCGGCAATGACTTACGACGGGGATGAATACAGTCTTGGCGGGGAGTGGCGAACCGCAGAAAAAGTATGGTTGGGTGTTGCTGCCAGCAGGACCCATGGCTCAGGCGCGGCGATGTCTATTGGGGATATGAGCAGTGGCAAGACGCACCAACTAGGCGTGATGGCCAAAACACTGGCTGCAGACAATCTGATGCTGGGCGGTGCGTTAACAGCAGGTGTTAGTACGCAGGACTACCAGCGTAACTTAATGTTTGGTCGGAAGAATGTTGCTCGGTCAGGTCGGGATAGCCGTATTTTCACCGGTAGGCTCTTTATTGAGAATAGTATTTCAGGCTTGGGATGGACGCTTCAGCCTGGCGTGGACTTAGCCTATTCGCAAGTAAATGCCAGTGGCGTTTCTGAGGTAACAGACAGCCTCTGGGGGTTGAAGCTGAACGCTGAGAAACGTCAACAGTGGTGGATTCGACCGCGTCTGGATGCCGGCTTTGAGGAGCGCTTGAGTAATGGGTCGCGTGTTGGCGTGGAGGTGACGTTGGGTAGACGCCTGATTGTCTCTGAAACCCAAAGTGGTGGTGGGGCAACGCTCTTGGTTGCCCCCGGTGGCACGAACCCGATGAGCACGGCAGCCTTCGTTGATGATCATTTGTGGGAAGGTGGATTGGAGTTCTACTGGATCGGTAGGTCAGGGGCATCGATCAGTGCTTCGGTTACGGCTTATGACGGCGAGTATCGATCAGCCGAGACGGCCAGTGTGTCGATCAGCATCCCCATGCGATAGAGCCTGTACTCTCGCCTTCATGGGGTCATGGCTCCCAGTGGAGCGTCGGAATTTTCCTGTAAACCCAGTATCCTGACTCTCGCCGAGTAGCGGTGTGATGAGACCGGCTAGCGTAGATTTTTTCGGGGGAGAAAGCGATGCAACGTACGTCGATCAGTGCAGAACTAACCGGTAAAGTGGCGCTTGTCACCGGCGCCAGCTCGGGCATAGGTGCGGCTGTCGCTTGCACATTGGCCGCCAATGGGGCGATGGTCTGGGTCAACCACCCGGGTGAGGCAACATTAGACGCCGCAGAGGCCGTGGTGGCGGGTATTGTCGAGGCGAGCGGCACGGCTCGGGCGATACAGGCTGATGTGAGCAGCGAATCTGACGTGTTGGCGATGTTCTCCGCGCTGGAGTCAAAGCCATTGGATATTTTGGTTAATAACGCGGGGATCGCCCATTCCAGTCCGATCGAGGAGCTGGAGGTGG
>JBELDB010000077.1:0-5340 GCA_042094525.1 Congregibacter sp.
CGTGGTCAAAAATTTTGTCGCGCACATAGATGTCGATCACTTTGCTGGCCACCGCGCACCCTAGGGGGTGTCCGCTATAAGTATAGCCATGGCCAAACACGCCGACTTCCGTCGCCGACGCATTAATACAATCTGCGATGTCGCCCTGCACGATCGCAGCTGACACGGGTACATAAGCCGAAGACAGTGCTTTAGCGAGAGTCATCATTTGAGGTCGCATGTTCATTTTGTTGGCCCCAAAGTCAGTCCCGAGACGACCGAAACCACAGATAACTTCATCATCCCAGAGCCAAATACCGTAGCGGTCGAGCACGGCCTGAATCGCCTCAAAATAGCCTTCCGGCGGCACGATTACGCCGCCAGCACCGCTGACCGGCTCTGCGATCATGGCGGCAATCGTTTCTGGCCCCTCGGCAAGAATCAGCGCTTCCAGTTCGGCAGCGCGGCGGGCTACAAACTCCGCCTCCGATTCACCCTCATTCGCACCCCGGTAGTAATTCGCCGATCCGGTACGGAGCACTCCGAGCGCCTCAAAGGGCAGCTGAAAATGCGCGTGATTGGTGGGAATGGCAGTCAGTGCCGCCGAGGCCAAAGTCACACCGTGGTAACCCTGCTCCCGGGCAATGACCTTAATGCGATTTGGCTGGCCGGAGGCCTCCGCGTGGTAGCGAATGAGCTTCAATAGCGTGTCATTCGCATCAGAGCCCGAATTGCCTAGGAACACACGGCCATCTTCCATCGGCACCATCGCCGCTAATTTGTCGGCCAGCTCAATGGCAGAGGCGTGAGTCTTGCCGCCAAACATGTGGCTGAAGCTCAGCTCACGCATCTGGCGTTCCGCAGCCTCAATAATCTCCTCGTTACCGTAGCCCAGCGCCGTGCACCACAGCCCGGCCATCCCCTCTAGGTAACGTTTGCCCTGTTTGTCGTATATGTAGGGGCCCTCGGCTCGGGCGACTACCATCGTCTCGGACATCGCCGGATTGGTGGTGGGGTAAATCATTGACGTCATCGGGATCCCTCCTATTGCCTTTCTCTGGGGCAATCTTCAGTACGCAAAGTGTATCGACTCCGGCAGGCACCCACTACTCCCCACTGGTGGTAATAGCCAGAATCCCACTTATCAATTAGATGGCTTTGGTTTTTTCCTTGCCACACCGCTCGCAGCGAAAACGCGTAATCAGCTCGCCCCGGTGTACGGCGAAAGGGTCGCTTTTAACCGGGCGCCACTTGTGGTGCCCGTTCCGGCAGAGTGTCTGGCTTGGCTTTTGCGGCTTCTCAAAACGCAGGACATCTGCCATGAGGCTTCAGCTTGCTGTTTTGGCGCGGCTGACCGCTTGCTGCCAGGATGCCAACCTCCGGCGCCGCGGGCCCGCTCCCATTCGAGAGGGAAAGCGCTGGTCGGCTCGCCATACCTTGGCCAGCGCCTCGGTGTCCTTCCAGATCCCAACGCCCAGCCCAGCCAGGAAGCAAGCACCGGCAACAGTGGTTTCAATCACTTTCGGACGGATGATTTCTCGCCCCAAATAATCTGCCTGTAATTGCATTAGTAGATCATTAGCAGCGGCACCGCCGTCGACTTTTAGATCTCCCATCCTGCGGCCCAGATCGCGTTCCATGGCGCGGAGGATATCGACGTTCTGTAGCGCCATGGCCTCGAGCGTGGCGCGCGCGATATGTGCCGCACCCGCACCTCTGGTCAGCCCGGAGATAACGCCCCGCGCATCGGGGTCCCAGTGAGGGGCGCCTAGACCGGTCAAAGCGGGCACAAACTCCACGCCTCCGGCATCAGCCACTTGCGAGGCAAGCCTCTCGATGTCGGGGGCGCGCTTGATAATTCCGAGCTCGTCGCGAAGCCACTGCACCGCCGCCCCGCAAATAAATGCGCCGCCCTCGAGCGCATAGACCGGGGCCTTCTGGCCGGGCAGTTGCCAAGCTACGGTGCTCAGCAAGCCCGCGTCACTCTGCATACGGTCTTGGCCAGTATTCATCAAAATGAAGGACCCTGTGCCGAAAGTGCACTTGGCTGCCCCCCGGTCAAAACCCGCCTGCCCAAACAGCGCAGACTGCTGATCACCGGCAATACCCGCAATGGGTACGCCATCGGGTAGACCGGGCACTCCCTGAGTTCGGCCCAGGTCACCGCTGGAAGGAATAATCTCGGGTAGCAGCGTTCTGGGAACATTGAACAGTTTGAGCAGCTCTGGATCCCAATCCAGGGTACTTAAGTTCATCAGCGATGTGCGCGAGGCGTTAGAGACGTCAGTGGCATGCACCGCACCTCCCGTGAGGCGATGCAGCAAATACGAGTCGATCGTGCCAGCGGCGATGTCACCGCGTCTGGCTCGACCTCTCGCGCCCTCTATGTCGTTGAGCAGCCAGCGGAACTTACTTGCAGAAAAATAGGGGTCGAGCACCAGCCCCGTGCGATCACGCACCATGGACTCCAGTCCTTTTTTGCGGAGCCCCTCGCAGAAACTCGCCGTTCGTCGGCACTGCCAGACGATCGCATTACCGAGGGGTTTACCGCTCCGGCGCTCCCACAGCAAGGCTGTCTCTCGCTGGTTGGTAATGCCGATGCATGCAACGTCAGCGGGCTTGCACAACCCCCTGCGGAAGACAGCACGGATACCTTTAAGGACTGAGGCCCAGATCGCCTCCGGGTTGTGCTCTACCCATCCCGGCCTGGGGTAGATCTGGGGGAACTCATAATTGACGCTCCCCAGCAGAGCCCCCCGGGTGTTCATCACCGCCACCGTGGTGCCGGTTGTACCCTGATCGATCGCCAGAATCGCTTTCACAGGCAGCCCCAGTTACGAAGCGACGGTTCAGGCGGCCTCGAACCCTGAGATCGCTTTGATCTCAAGGTAATCAGTGAAGCCATGCGCACCCCATTCGCGCCCGTTGCCCGACTGCTTGTAACCACCGAAGGGCACATCCATGCCTGGCGAGGCACCATTAATATGGACGTTGCCCGCGCGGATACGAGACGCCACCTGTCGCGCGTGATCGATATCGCCACTTTGCACATAACCCGCCAACCCATACGGCGTGTCGTTGGCTATCTGGATCGCTTCTTCTTCGCTGTCATAAGGAATCATGACTAAGACCGGCCCAAATATTTCTTGCTGCGCAATGCTCATGTCGTTACTGACGTCTGAGAACACGGTCGGTCGCACGTAATAGCCCCGGTCAATGCCGTCGGGAAGACCCGGGCCGCCGCAGACCACTTTGGCCCCCTCAGCGATGCCCGCCTCAATGAGCGCCTGAATCTTGTCCCACTGAATCTTAGAGATCACAGGACCCATCATTGTCGAGTCCTCAGCGGTCGGACCAATCACCACGCTCTCGGTGACCTTAGCGGCGATCGCCTCGGCCTGCGACAACAGGTCACGCGGCACCAGCATGCGCGACGGCGCATTACAGGACTGCCCGGTGTTGTTGTACATGTGCATCACACCGCGCGTGACGGCCGCCTCCAGGTCAGCATCTTCCAAGATGATATTGGGTGACTTACCACCCAGCTCCTGAGTCACGCGCTTGACTGTGGGTGCCGCGTTTTGTGCGACCAGCGAACCAGCTCGAGTCGATCCGGTAAAGGACATCATGTCGACATCGGGGTGGCACGACAGTGCCTCACCGACAGTAGGTCCGTCACCGTTGACCAGATTGAAAACGCCAGCAGGCACGCCCGCCTCATCCATGATTTCTGCATAGAGGTAGGCCGACAGCGGTGCAATTTCGCTGGGCTTGAGTACCATCGTGCAACCTACTGCGAGCGCCGGCGCGACCTTGCAGCTCACCTGGTTGAGCGGCCAGTTCCACGGCGTGATCAAACCGCAGACACCGATCGGCTCTTTCACCACCCGGTGTGGGCCCAGATCTTCCGAGAAGGTATAGCCCTTCAAAATCTTTGCGGCTTCCGTGATGTGCCCCAGACCGGCATAGGCCTGAGCGGTGCTCGCCAATTTAATGGGGGCACCCATTTCCAGTCGAATCGCTTCGGCAATCTCGCCAATGCGGCGCTGGAAGATCTCTGCCATCCGCTCGAGCATCCCGACCCGCTCTTCGACGGAGGTCTGGCTAAAGCTCTCAAACGCGGCCTTGGCCGCGGCAACCGCCAAGTCGACGTCGGCTTCTGAGCCTAGTGAGATCGTGGCGCAGGCCTCCTCAGTGGAAGGGTCCAAAACCTCCAAGGTTTTGGGTGTGATGGGATCAACCCACTGACCATTGATGTAAAACTGTGTGTACTCGCGCATGTTGCCCTCAATTTATCCAGTTATCGAAAACGTTGAACAGCCTGACCACTCATTGCAGAACACGCTGTGGATGCATCCCGTCAGAATACCCCATAAATGGTGGATGAATGGAGTATCCGAGCAATTCCCTCACCCGCTCCGGGAGTGCGGCCGCTCGCGCCGGCGGCACCGATAACAGCATGGTTTCCAGTGGCCGCAACCAGCCCGCACAGTATTGCGGCGTGACGAGACAGCGGGCGGTATCCGATAGGTTCGCCCCACCCCGGTGCCACAAGTCCCCCCGGGCAATCATCAAGGAGCCCGCCGGCATGATGACCTTCACGGCATCTGGATGCGCTCCTGAGTCGCCTGCCACCGCCTCTTCCCTGGCAAAATCCTGATCTCTCAGCACACCCGGGAACTCGGTCTCTGACCAACGGTGACTGCCCGGCAGCACCTCGGTGGCGCCGTTTTCCATCGTCGTATCATCGAGCGCCCAAAAGGCCGACACGCCGAGCAAATCATGCGGAGGCGTCAGCGATGTGTGACCATCATCGGTGTGCCAGGGCTGAGCAGACTCGCCAGGTTGCAAATGAATAGCCAAGCACGCGGACAACAGACAACTCCGCCCGAGGAAGTGCTCGGCCCAGGTCAGGGCAACCGGATGGGCCACCAACTCGGCAAAGACCGGGTCCTTGGCCAGCATCGCGTAAACACGGTGCGTGCGAGTCCCCTCAAACACATTGCGGCCCGTGGGGCCATCCTCGACCCAGGGGGCCAGCGCCGCTCTCTGCCGCTGTAATTGAAACGCGTCTAGCAGCTCAGGCATGACACAGAAACCCTGCGTATCAAACTCCTCAACCAGTCGATTGACGTCTTGACCCGGCAGCAGCGGCGTCAGGCGCTGGATCAAACTCTTCGCGGTCTCAGGCCCGTTGTGGCTGGATTGAATTTTGGACGACTGCAAAGTGGTGTCTCCGTGCCCGCTTTGTGCTGTCGCGAGATCTTCTTCATACTTCTGACTTGGAAAAAGCCGCTCAGGGCAAGAACATGAATCAAGCCGTTGATTTAGATGAACTCACGCTGTTCCGGGATATGGCGC
>JBELDB010000077.1:5440-7856 GCA_042094525.1 Congregibacter sp.
AACATGAATCAAGCCGTTGATTTAGATGAACTCACGCTGTTCCGGGATATGGCGCGTCGCGCTTTCGAGCAGGAGATTACACCCCACTATGAAGAGTGGGAAGAGCAGCGCATGGTGCCAAGAACGCTGTGGAATCGCCTCGGCGAGGCGGGCTTGCTATGCCCGGATATGGAAGAGCAGTACGGCGGTGCGGGTACCTCACCCCATGTCACGCTCGCGATGATCGAAGAGCTGTCGGAGATGGGTTTCGGTGGGTTTGCCTCTAGCTACGGTATTCACAACAACATCATTGCTCCGTACCTCAGCCGCCACGGCACCGAGGAGCAAAAGATGCATTGGCTGCCGCGCATGGCCAAAGGCGAAGTCGTGGGCGCGCTGGCAATGACCGAGCCGGGCGCAGGCTCTGATGTTCAAGGCATTCGCACCAATGCCGTTCGCGATGGTGACGAGTGGGTCCTCAACGGATCAAAGATTTTTATCACCAACGGTATCCACGCTGACCTGGTTATTGTGGCCGCCATTACTGACCCCGGTAAAGGCGCCAAAGGCACCTCGCTGTTTCTGGTTGATGCGCACAGCCCCGGCTTTGAAAAATCCAAGAAGATCGACAAGATTGGTCAGCACACTTCTGATACGGCCCTGCTGTTCTTCAACGATGTGCGATTGCCGGCAGAGGCGCTACTAGGCGAGGAAAATCGCGGCTTTGTCATCATGATGGAGGAACTACCCAGGGAGCGACTGGGCATCGCCGCACAAGCGGTGGCCGCCTCAGAGGGCGCACTCAATATCACGGCGCAGTATGTGCAAGAGCGCGAGGCCTTTGGCCAAAAAATTGGTCAGTTCCAAAATACGCGTTTCAAACTAGCCGACGTAAAAACCGATATCGCGATTAACCGGGCATTCTATGAGCAATGTGCCCGTGAATATGCTGAAGGGAATCTCACGCCAGACACGGCCGCCATGCTCAAGCTGGCCAGTTGTGAGATGCAGTGTCGTGTCGCAGATCAGTGCCTGCAGCTCTTCGGCGGTTACGGCTATACCTCGGAATATCCGATTTCCCGTTTTTATGTCGACGCGCGCATCCAGACCATCTACGGCGGCTCTTCCGAAATCATGAGAGAACTGGTTGCAAGATCGATCCTAGGTCGTGCATAGGGGCAGCATTAGCAATGAGCTTAACGCCTCTTCGGCACCCCGAGCCCATGTCCGTCTCTTTTAGGGGCGGGTGTTTCCTCAACTAAAAACCCACGATAACGGGGACTCCCATGAGCCATCATTCCTGTCGACGCCCAACGCTCTTTATCAGCGCTTGTCTATGGGTCACCGCCATACTGTTGAGCCACGTCAGTGCCGCGGGGGCGACTGAGACTAAGCTGACGCAAATCATCGACGACCACTGGCAGTGGACACTGGAGCAATATCCGGAGAGAAGACTCGAGTACGGTGATCGATCGGGAAACGATCAGTGGACAGACATGAGCCTTGACGCGTTCCAGCAACGCTACGAGGATGAGGGGCGATTCGTGCAGCGCCTCGAGCAAATCGAGCCCGCCACCCTCTCTGAAGACGCGCAGGTCAATCGTTCCATGCTGCTCCGGCAGTTGCGAGACAACCTCACCGAATATGAAGACGGCTTGTACCTTATCGCCCTCAACATGCGGTCCGGGCCGCAACATCGACACAGCATGATCGACACCCTGCCCATGGAGAGCGCGCAGGACCATGAGGACTGGCTGAAGCGGCTGCGCGGCTTGCCCGAGCAGCTGTCCCAGTATCAGGCACTGTTATCAGAGGGCGTCAGCCGGGACCGGACACAGGCGCAGATTGTGATGTCACGTGTGCCGTCACAAATCTCCAATCTCATTACCGATCAGGCAAGCGAGAGTCCCTTTTATCGCGCTTTTGAGGCGATGCCTGAGGGAATCGACTCCGACACCCAAGCGTCGCTCCAGTCAGCTGCCGCGACGGTGATTGAAGGGCAAATCAATCCCGCCCTTCAAACACTGTTCGAATTTTTAGAGAGTGACTACTTGCCGGCAGCCCGACCACCGGGCATCGGCGCCCTACCGGGAGGCAAGCAGATCTACAGTCGTCTCGCCCAGCATTTCACCACTACGGAGCTGACACCGGACGAAATACACGAGATTGGCCTGAGAGAAGTCGCACGCATCCGCGGAGAAATGGAAGCAGTCATCGACACCGTGGGGTTTGACGGTGACATCGCCACCTTCAACGAATTCCTGCGAACCGACCCGCAGTTTTACTACGAGACACCCGAGGCGCTGCTCGAGGGGTATCAGGCGGTGTCGAAACGGCTCGACCCAGGGCTCGTCAAACTGTTTGGCACGTTGCCTCGCGCACCCTATGGCGTGCGGCCCATTCCCGATGAGGAGGCACCCGACACCACCACCGCCTA
>JBELDB010000078.1:0-7855 GCA_042094525.1 Congregibacter sp.
TCCGGATCTTGTGATGCAGCCAACTGACTGCCTCTGCCTTACCACCCGAAGCCAGAACGTGAACAAACCGCCCGCCCTCGACACAACGCATATCCAGCGCTTCGACTTGAGCAGCGAACGCCTTGCGGTCGGCCGGCGTGCCCAACCAAACGAGGGTCTCACTGTGCTCGCGCTGCTTTGCCCGCGCCGCGCCCTCAAGATCCAGGCCCGTCACCGCAGCCACCTGCTTGTCGGACAGATCGCATAGCGACTGGTAACGGTTGCCCCACTCGATGTTCAGAATCGCGAGTTGCCGCCGGATCATGCCGCGAGAGCGGCCAAAGCTATGGCACCACGCATGCGCGTCACTGGCTGACCCCTCGGGGCGCTCAAGACCCCAATTCTGCGGCACCCAGATCGCCGCGCCGTTCTCGATGATCATGGGGCCGTCAATGTCAATGGTCTGCATCAGGCTGAGGGTCTCTGCTCGCGTTTTGCTGGTGCAGGGAATGATCGGGATGCCACGATCCTTGAGCGCTTTGATGGTTCCCAGCGCCTCATCAATGGCGTAGGTGTGATGGTCGAGCAACGTGCCATCGAGGTCGGTATAAATCACTGCACTGCTCATGCCGCGACCTCCGTTAACCACATGCGCTCGACCGAACGATCAGTCGCCAGTTCCCACACAAAGTCAGCCCGATCGGGAAGTGTCTTCAACCCATGCTCGGTCAGCCGCTGATAGTGCAGGACGAAGTCCGCCACCTCCGAGCGACTCATGGTGGGGTTGAGCCTGTCAGGGTGATCCTTCTGGAATTGCTCGGACAGGCGCTGCTCCTGTTGCCAACGCCACTCAAATACCGCATCAAAGCTGGGAGCTTGCAGTAACAAAAACGCATCCAGCTCGCCAAACAAGTCCGCGTATCCGTTAGCGAGCTGCCGATTCACCTCGCGTCGCCAGACCAATGACGGGTCCTGTTCAGCCTCCGTCGAGTTGACCGACACCTCTAGTTCACGCTCATTTTGAGGCGACAGGCCGACGCACCACCCCTCGAGCATAATCAGCTGGGCAGGCGCACTCACTTGGCGCCAATGCACCATTTCGGTGCGATCATCGAGGGCTTTGTCGAATGCGGGCACGGGTACAGCGCCACTGGGTTGCCGCAGCGCTGCAATCGTCTCGTTTAACAGCGTCAAGTCATGGGTGCCCGGCACTCCGCGGGTGGCAAAAAGCGGGTGAAGCGACTCCGCCAACGCGGCTCTCGCGGCTTTGGTGAGGTAAAAATCATCCAGTGACAGCACCACCGCGGAGACGCCGTAGACCTCGCGCATGACCGTGGCCATGAGCGCTACCAGCGTGCTTTTACCAGAACCCTGGCAGCCACTGAAACCTATGAGTGGCGGGTTGTCAGCGGTTTTCGCGCGTTGCGCCAGGCTCTGGGTAACGCCGGCATGCCACCTCATGAAATTGAAGGCGACGCTATCTGGTAACGACGCCTCTTGAAGAAATCTCGCCAGCACTGTTTGCAGTGCCGCACGGGTGTTTTGTTCATCATCCATAATGTTTTCCGTCCACTTTGTTAAACCAGTGTTCCTCTTGTCACGTTATCCATCCTGATAACGCCCCCCTTTTTTGGCCACCACAGCCGCTGTGACCATAAGGTACACCGCGGATTTGTGTCGCCGCATCGCGCCCCAAATCTAAACAATGCAAACACCGTGCCTATTTTGACCAAAAACGAGCGAATGGCCGTAATTCGTTAGACTGAAGTGGACAAAATCTCAACAGCAGCGCCGCCAGTGTGGAGCGGCAGAGGTCGGGAACCATGCAAAGTGCCCTTTCTGTGTACATGGGCTGTGAGGCCGCCAAAACCATCGGAGAGCGGGGTTGGCAGTCAGCCCCTTTCAGCACCCTGATTGGCGCCTCGGGCGGTCCGAAGTGGCTCATCCTCTCAGAGCTCGACAAGGTGCTGGGCACAGAGCTATTACGAGAGCAAAGCGAGCCGCTGACGCTACTCGGATCCTCCATTGGTACTTGGCGTCATGCCTGCCTGAGCCTCCCCGAACCCACCACAGCGATTTCGCGACTGCAACAGGCCTACCTTTATCAGCAATACAGCTGCGCACGACCTTCACCCAGTGAAGTGAGTCAGGTCGCAGAACAGATGCTTGAGGAAGCCTTGGGACCAGAGGGTGCGCGCCACATTGCGGAACACCCAACGCTTCACAATGCGATCGTCACCGCACGGGCCAAAGGTGTTGCGCGGGGTGAAAACGGGTGGCGCTTGGGTATGGGAATGGCTTGTGCGACTCTCGGCAACGCCATGAGTCGCAAGACGCTGGGGCTACTGTTCGATCGCGTTATGTTTTGTCATCGCCAGCTCAGCGCACTGCCCTTTACCGACGGCTTTCACACTCAACTCAACGCCATCAACGAGCTGAATCTGATCCCGGCGCTCAAAGCAAGTGGCGCCATTCCCTTTCTGATGGAATGCGAATCTTGCATACCCGGCGCCTCTGGCGGTCCTTTTTGGGACGGCGGCATTATTGATTACCACTTCACACTCAAGGCCAACCAAACGACAGGGCTGGTGCTCTACCCGCACTTTCGCGATCGGCTGACGCCAGGCTGGTTCGACAAGCTGCTTCGCTGGCGGACCCCCCGTCGATCAGTAATCGACCAGCTGGTGTTGATGTGTCCGAGCGACGCGTTTCTCGAGCAACTGCCCCATGGCAAGATTCCCGACCGAGGTGACTTCCGAGTGATGTCTCCGTCAGAGAGAGTCGCGTATTGGGAGACCTGTGTTCGCGAGAGCAGACGACTCGCTGAGGCTTTTCACGACCTGATCAACGGTGACGACCCCCTTCGGGGCGTGACTGTGCTCTAACGTCAGGCGCCTAAGTCGAGCTAATCAACTCGCTGATCGCCGCGCTCAGCTCGCGGTGACAAGACTCCTGCAGGAAGTGACCGCCGCGCGGAAACATCTGATGTGGCAGCCCCGCTGTGCCAGGCACACGCCCGATAAAGCTCCTCTCCGCCCCGCGTGTCACCGGGTCGTCTTCGGTAAAGAGGCAGAGAAACGGCTTGTTGAATTGCAGGAAAAACTCCCAGGCTTTTGTTTGCGCCTCAAGCGAGGGATCGGTGGGTAACGTCGGCACCTGGCTGGGCATGGCGCGCGGACCCATTTTGTAAGAGGCGTCGGGGAATGGCGCCTCATAGGCGCGACCTAATGGCGTGATGGGGCGCAGGGCGGTTCCCAGATACTGATTCAGTAGCACGCGCGGCGCGACCTTCCAGGTTGCTGGCCGATTGACCATCATCTCCATCAGGAAGCCGGCAGGCATGTCCGCCGTGTTCCAGCAGAATTTTTGCCAGCGAGCGAAACCCATAGGGAAAGCATCGGGCTCATCAACCACACCCCCCAGACGCGATAAGGCAAAGGCCATATCGCGGAAACTCAGCCGCTGCCCGTCTTGCCGGAACGCCATGACCTTGTCGACAATGTTTTGCTCAAGGCCGGCGTTCAAAGGTAACCCGGTGTTCCCGACTACGACCCGGGCAAAGCGACCGGGGTGGTCGACCACCAGTCGCAGGCCAATCAGGCCGCCCCAGTCCTGACCAAAAAAAGTGATGTCGCCGAAATCATTGGCCTCTAGCCAGCGGCCCATCCAATCGACCTGTCGCTGGTAGCTATAATCCTCGCGCGCGGCGGGCTTGTCTGATTTCCCGTAGCCCGGCAGATCCGGCGCGATCACCCGCAATCCCGATCCGACCAAAAGCGGCACCATTTTGCGATAGAGATAGCTCCAGCTCGGCTGCCCATGCAGACACAGCACGATAGGCGCAGTACGATCACCCTCATCAATGTGATGGACCCTGAGGCTGCCACCATCACCCGAGTCGATCTCGGTGTAATGAGGCTCAAAGGGATAGTCCGGCAAATTTTGAAACTGGCTATCGGGCGTTCTTAGACTTTCCATTGTGTCGCGCTCTCATAGCTCGCGTCTTAAGTTATGACATAAATTATGCCACTATATCGGGGGGATCGCATCCAGGGGCTCTGTTTCTGAATAGGGAGCTGAGACACCTGAGGCTGGCCGGGCTATCGAGCGCTTGGACAGATAGCATCACAGTGAAAAGACCGAACAGGAGCCACCCATGGAAGTGCACAACGCCGTCACGCCCACTGCCGAGCAAATCGAGGGGTTCCTTGCCCCGGACGCCGCGGGGCCGATCTTCATGGTGAATTTACTTAAATTCAAAGAACGTGCCGAGTACGAGGATGGCCGGGAGACGCCTCTATCCGGGCGAGAAGCTTACGCGCTCTACGCTGCTGAAGTCGCCAAGGTCATTACTCAGGTAGGTGGAAAACTGATTTTCGGGGCCAACGTGGAGCGGCTGATGCTCGGGGAAGTAGAAGAGCTGTGGGATCAGGTAGCGATCGCCATGTACCCCTCACGCGCAGCCATGTTTGAGATGATTCAACTCCCCGAGTACGCGGCGATCAGTGTGCACCGTACTGCGGGCCTGGCAGGCCAGCTCAATATTGAAACGGTGGCGCCGGCCGCAGACTAAAGTCTGGCCAAGTACCTCAGGGCGCAAGGCGCCTGTCTCGACACGCCGATCATTGCCGGAGGCAGCCCTGAGGCGCTGACTGCAACAAAGATTTCCCCCTCTCAAGCCAAGGGGTTACCCTTGCCGTCCCTTTTTATTTCAACCGCAGGAGCTTCTCCACTCATGTCCCTCTCAGAAAAGCCTTTCGATATCGTTGTTTTTGGCGCTTCGGGTTATACCGGTCGTCTGGTTGCTGAATATCTCGCAGCCGAATACGCCGGGTCAGACTTAAAGTGGGCGATGGCGGGCAGGTCGCTGGATAAGCTCGCCGCTGTCCGCGCCGAGATGGGCATTAGCGACGCCGTCGAGCTCCTCGCTGTGGATGTGGACAACCCCGACTCGGTGACACAAATGGTCGAGGCCTGCCGGGTCGTCATTACCACCGTCGGGCCCTATCAGCTCTACGGCGACGAACTGGTCAAGCAATGTGCCGAGCACGGCACCGACTATGTGGATCTGACGGGAGAGCCAAGCTGGATGCACGAGACGATCGCGCAATACAGCAGCGCGGCCAAAGCGTCGGGCGCCCGGATCGTTCACAGCTGCGGATTCGACTCCATCCCGTTTGACCTGGGTGTGTATCGGCTACAGCAACATGCCATCGCCAAAACGGGCCAGCCGATCGCGACAGTCAAAGGCCGGGTCCGCGCCATGAATGGCACCTTCTCGGGCGGCACCATCGCGTCCATGCGCGCAACCATGGCATCGGCCAAGGCCAACCCCGCCATCATTCAGGTCCTGACCAATCCCTTTGCCCTAACGGAGGGGTTCACAGGGGCAGAGCAACCCGCCGGCATGGCGCCTCAGTACGACGAAGAACTACAGAGCTGGAGCGCGCCGTTTATCATGGCGCCGATCAATACCAAGAATATTCACCGCTCTAATTTTCTGCTGGGACATCAGTACGGAGAGGATTTCCGCTACGACGAAATGCTCCTCACCGGCGACGGTGATCAAGGCAAAGCCGCGGCTGACTATGTGGCCAAAGACGATTCGGTTGCCAAAAGTGATCTTCAGCCCGGCGAGGGTCCCACCAAGGAGGAGCGCGAGAACGGCAATTACGACGCGATCTTTGCGGGCGAGAGCAGTGACGGCGAACTGATGATCAGCAGCGTGCAGGGAGACCGGGACCCCGGCTACGGCTCAACGTCGAAAATGCTTGCCGAGGCGGCGATGTGTTTACTGGTCAACCCGGATCTGGCTTCTGGAGGGCTATGGACGCCCGCAGCTGCGATGGGTGACGCGCTGATGGCGCGACTACAGGATCATGCGGGCCTGACCTTCCAGATCGAAAAGGGCTAACCACAGCCTCGCCGCACGCTGTGCGCCCGGAGCGTTTTCATCCATGTCACCTGATCAACTGACGGCGCTGCTGAATACCGCGTTGACCGAACGCCTCGCCGGGAAAGTACCCGGCGAGCAGGTGACGCAGTTAGAGCGGCTGTCGGGCGGCGCCAACAACGAGACCTGGCGGCTGATGTGGGGCAGCACATCACTGATCCTGCGACGGCGGCCATTCTCGGCCGACTCCATTGATCAGCTCGAGGGCAACATTCTCGGACTGTCTTTGGTGGACGAAGCGGCGGTGATTCAACTGGCGACATCAACATCGGTGCCGGTACCCGAAATCCATGCGGTCTTTGACGCCACACACCCCATTGGCGAGGCCTTTCTCATGGGTTTCATCCCAGGCGAGAGCATTCCCCAGAAATGGTTGGTTGACGATACTTATAAAGTCGCGCGGAGCCGGCTGGCGCTTCAATGTGGGGAGGCACTCGGGCGCATTCATAGCATCGACTGCTCCCAACTCCCAGCCAATATTGGCCCCACCACACTGGACAAGCGCTTTGCCGCTGCGCAAAAGCGACTGCACGCATTTGGTGATATCTCTCCGGTCATGCAGTTTGGCCTCAATTGGCTCATTGACCATGCGCCAGCCGAGTCACCCTGCGTACTCCTGCATGGAGATTTCCGGACAGGTAACCTGCTGGTCAACGAACAGGGGTTGGCGGGCGTGCTCGACTGGGAGCTCACGCATCAAGGCCCAGCAGCGGAAGATCTGGGATATCTCTGCGCCAACGTGTGGCGATTCGGACAGCTACATAAGCCCGTGGGGGGCTTTGGTGACTACGATGATTTGATCGCCGGCTATGCATCTACGGCGGGTTGGTCGCCTGATCTGTCCGCCATCCGCTACTGGGAAATATTCGCTGCGCTGAGTTGGGGTTTGGTCTGCCAGACCATGGGCGCGCTGTGGCATAGCGGCAACGGGGACGTGGAGCGCGCTGCAGTGGCGCGCCGGCGCTCGGAAGCAGAACTCGATATTCTGCTATTAATAGAGGAGTGGGAGAGCGCATGAGTCAGGACGAAGAGCAGACAACCGCCTCAGACGTCAGCGCCTCAGAATTACTGGGGGCGGTGAAAGGCTTCCTGATGGACAGCGCGCTACCCGCGCTATCCGGGCGCGATCAATTTAACGCCCGCGTAGCCGCCAATGTGCTGGGGATTATCGATCGGGAGCAACAACTCGGTCCGGAGCTTGCGGCGCTGGACGCCGCCGCCTCGCAGCAATGGCTCCCGGGTGACCCAGGCCCGGGCACCGCACCTCAGCAACTGTCCCGAGCGCTCGCAGCGAGAGAGATCGACGCCGACAGTCACTTCTTTGACTATCTCAAGAAGCGGCAGCTTCTGGTCGCCGCGATCAACAACCCCCGCTATGCCAGCCGCAAAGTCGCCGAGGCAAAATGGCGGGAAGACTCGTGAACACACAAAGCCTTATGCTTGACGAAGCGGCGCATCCGCGGCAGACCTCAGCTTAATTAAAGCAGCTGCCGCGATGTCAGACGTGACGCTGAAGCAGAAATCCGATCATTGAGGCACCTATGAGCCAGCCTTTCCTATTCGATATCCCCCAGTCCATCGAAGATTATCTCGTCGTGCTCGATGACTTCATCGAGCGAGAGATCAAACCCCTCGAAGCGCGGGATGACAACATCCGCTTCTTTGACCACCGCCGCGAGCACGCGCGCACGGACTGGGATCGAGACGGCTTGCCCCGCGAGGACTGGGAAGCGCTGCTGAGAGAGATGCGTCAGCTTGCAGATGCGGCAGGGCACTTCCGCTACGCGCTGCCCGAAGAGTTTGGCGGACAAGATGGCAGCAATCTGGCCATGGCGCGCATCCGGGAGTATCTCGCCAGCAAGGGTCTTGGGCTGCATAACGATCTGCAGAACGAAACCTCGATCGTCGGCAATTTGATGACGC
>JBELDB010000079.1:0-7822 GCA_042094525.1 Congregibacter sp.
CATCATCCAACGGCGCGAGGGGGCCTCGAATACTCTCCGGTATGTGTTCATAGACGCCCGGGTCTGCGTCGAATACGTAATGATCAAAAAGGGCTTTCCAGCCTGCACGATGCCTCGCGGGTAGATCTCTAAGCGTCAACATAGCGTGCATGAGCGCTGTTGCGGGCGAGGTGCGCGAGGCGACCTCTGGAACCCACCAGTAGTTCACCAACATATTGAACGATGACAGGGACTCGACGTGATGCCACCACAGACTTGGAATATAGATGGCGTCGCCGGGCTCGCAAACAGCCTGGTACCCCGCCTGCATCGCCAACTCGAAGTTAGGAAACCGCTCCAAATCGGGATTGGAGAAATCCACCAGACTGATGGCTTGACCCGATGGGGTTTTATCAACCGGCCCAACGTACAAGTTACCAATCTGCTCAGGTGGAAACAGCGTGAATCTTCTCGTGCCGGCAACGACGCACGCTATGTTGTCCGGGTAATCATAATGTGCGGATATTCGCGTTTTATTGCCTAGCCAGAAACTCACTAGGGGCTCCTCGGCCGGTATCTTGATATCGTTAGCAGCGCGAAAACCCGGTAACCAGCCATCAACTGGTGTGGAACCCACATAAATGGCTAAACCTTCTTCGTTGCTCTCCTGCTCTCTCAGGCGATCAAAAATCTGAGCCAGAGGCGCTGAACCTCCCTTGAAATTGAAGCCAGTGAAGTGCTCATCGTAGAAAAAACGGCCATTGATTCCCGAAGCACCGACATAGGCGACGACCGGTCGATCGATCCAAAACCCCGACAGATACCTCTCCATACCCTCCAGATCAGATGCATTAAGCGCGGGCCACTCGGTCGTCAGACCCCTTATGACAACAGGCACATCGGACTGGAAGACTTCCTCGGGCACCACTCCGGGGCTCTGAGCCACGACGGTCTCGACAGGTCGCAGCCTGTCTTGTAGCGGCAAAGCGGCCTCACAATCGGTCATTTTTAAAATCGACTAGTCGAGACATGCTGCCAAGCGATGCCATCATGAGGAAAGCCGGCATCAAAAAGCCTTTCTCACTGAGCCGATGCAGCAGATCGCCGCTCAACTCTCTAAATTTGTCCTCGTTGATAGCGTGGAAGCCAATCAATTGATTCTTTGAGCCGTCGTTGAGCTGAATATCCATATTGATCGCTTCGACAAGATCCAGCTCTTGCAGCATCGCAACAAATTCTTCGCCGTTGCGCACCCCGTGATAAATGCTCTCGACCAGTGTGGCGACTTCTTCCAAATACGGTGTGTAACCGCCCAGCGGCTGAAATAGTGCCTCACCCTCGCTCGCATCGGTGGTCACGCGCGGATGATCCATGTCCAGCGATAACATGCGCATCTCTGTATCGCCGCCATCGGTTCCGCGCTGTAACCCGATCTGAAACGGTTCTCTCCGAATCATTGCTGGGAGGTACCCAGCGTTCCAGCTCTTTTCGTCAAGGAACAGGTTTTCCCCTTTTTCGAAACCAAACAAGGCTACCGGCCGCATCGCGCCATCAGGAAAACTCTGCAACAAGATGGGGTACCACGCCTGCACCGAGCGAAACTCCAGTGGGAAGGTGATACATGACATGATGGCATCGCCATACTTCGCCGAACGCGTCGTCACAACCCTGACGTCATTGTGCTCAACGTTATTGATCAACACATGATTGGTCATGCCACGCCCTCCAAAGTCCCGCTGGGTTGTCCTAACAGCGCACTCAGCAGTTCCCTGTTACCCGGGAGCGAACGCGCGGCCGCTGCACGCTCTCTGACCTCGTGCATTGCGCTGTCCGCGCGGTCACGCACAGAGTGAAAGCTTCGTCGATGGGTTTGTGGGCTGAAATACCTTCCCAACATGCCATAAAGAACGTACTGATAACTCGCAGAGGGAAACAGCTCGTCAAATCGCGGCGCATCAGCGTGCCACACCGGATGCCGGCGCCACTTTTCCAGTTTCTCGCTGAGCTCGGGCAGGACACAGTCTTCTGACCGCACGTCTCTCCAGTATGCGGAATCACTGCGCTGGCTGAGCACATAATGCAACTGCAGGAATTCTTCGACCTGAGACCACTGCCTATTCATTTGTTCGTTGAAAGCGCGAGCTTCGGCCTCGCAGTTATCAGCATCAAGCGGCAACATCTGACACAAGCGATTGGACGCCTGCTCAATCAAGGCGATTGAGGACGCCTCCAGCGGTTCTATAAAGCCGGCTGACAAACCCACTGCCACGCAATTTTTTACCCATGCCTGAGTGCGTCGCGACGCCTCGAAGGGAATCACACGCACATTCAGTTGACCCACATCGACGCCATTGTCCGAGTGTTTGACGTAGTCAAGCACAGTGCTGACTGCTTCATCCTCACTGATGTGAGCAGCGCTATGGACGTACCCTACCCCCCGCCGAGACTGGAGACCGATGTCCCACATCCAGCCAGACGCCTGTGCAGTCGAGCGTGTCACAGAAGCGATCTGAGCATTGGGGTCGCTATAGGGCACCTGAGTAGCCACCGCCCGGTCATTGGGCAAGACGTGACTCATAGATCTCATCGGCACACCCATGGCTTCGCCGATTAAGAGTCCCCTTTGCCCGGAACAATCAACGAAAAAATCTCCCGCCAATGCGGTGCCGTTGTCTAGGGCGAGTGCAGAAATTGCACCGGAAGCAGCGCGCTCAACTCCAGTGAGATTCGCGAATAGGTGCTTGACGCCAAGGGCACCCACCGCGTGATCACGCAACAGCTCAGAGAGCTTTGCGGCATCAAAGTGATAACCGTAATTAAACTGGAAGGCGAACTCTGGCACACCGAGTGCTTTAGGCGCCCGACCAGCACTAATCACACCCGCCTGAGGTGTCACAGATGAACAAAAATCTGACGTTACGTTACTCGCCAGCCAATGCTCGGCAAGATTGAGACTCGCATAGTCAGCGGGAAGGCTGAATGGGTGATAGTAGGTGTGCGGCTCTCTATCACTCAGCCAGCCAATGAATTCAGTGCCCTGCTTGAAGGTGGCGTCACATTCTGTGAGAAGGGCTTTTTCGCTTATGCCAATTTTTTGCAGCGTTGAGCGCATCGAGGGCCAAGTACCCTCGCCAACGCCAATGATGGGAATGTCCGGAGACTCGACCAATGTGATGTCGAGAGAGGCACCGTGCTCCGCGGCCAGTGTCGCCGCAGTGAGCCACCCAGCGGTGCCGCCACCCAAGATCACCACCCGATTTAGCGCTTGTGTCATTTGACCGCCCGCACCCATTTATTTGACATCTGTTACAGACAAAAGGGCCGCTCGATAACCGAGCGGCCCTTCAGTGTAGCGCAACCGACCTTCGTTAGAAGGTGTAGCGCAGCCCCAAGTTGTATCGTGGGCCTGCTTGTGCCGCGAACAGTACCTGGCCAGTTGTGCGGCCATAAACATAGGTCGTTTCGTCAGTGATATTGATCGCATCGAGGAAGACCTGAAGGTTATCCCCGAACGTATAGCTCGCGCCAATATCGATCTGATCGTACTCGTCGACATACGTTGGCGGAATACCGCCTACGTTGGCCTGCCCTGTACCGGCGAGGAACTTGTCACGCCAGTTGTAGGCAATACGAATTGAGAAACCGTGCTTCTCATAGAAGCCGATCAGGTTTGCCGAGTCACTGATACCCGAGACAACGAACTGCTGAGCCAACAACATGTCATCGTAGGAGGTCTTGGAATCGACAAAGGTCGCATTGGCAATCACACCGAACCCGCTGCCACCGAAGTTGTGCTGTAGGTTCAGCTCCCAACCATCGACTGTGTCCTCGTCCTGGTTAGAGGGGACAATCACGTCAAAGATCGCGACAGGATCACCCGGCTGCCCAGAAATAATGCCGTTTGCTGCATCGACTCCTGGCGAACCAGCCTTGTTCTCTAGAATCCAACCATAAAGCTCGCCGCTGGTGGCAGTGGCACCAAGCGCCGCGCGCGCCTCATCAGCATAAGCGCCTTGACCCGGATGCGGCATATTGAACAGCGGCTCATTGATTTCCTCAATGCCGATAAAGTTCTCCACGTCTTTGTGGAAGTAACCGACCGAGAGGTAGCTATCGTCGCTGTAGTACCACTCAACAGACACATCGATGTTGTCAGATTCGAAGGGCTCGAGGTTCGGATTACCGCGGTTACCGTTACCACCGTCGATTCTCAGCAGCTGATTAATCGTTTGGCCACCCTGAATGTCGGCGTAGTTCGGACGCGTCATGGTCTTACTGAAGGACAGTCTGGCCACGATGTCATCTGTCACACCCAAGCGGAAATCAATATTGGGCAGGACGTTGTCATAGCTACCCTCTAATTGAGTGAAGTCTCCGTCACCCTGCACGGCACTGAACTCGTTACCACCTACCCAGTTGACACCGACATAGTTGGGGGCCAGTGCCTGAGAATCCACATCGGTCTCCTCGTAACGCACACCCAATCTAACGCCGAGGTCCATGCCCCCTATTTCGGTAGACATGTTGATCTGAGCGTAAGCTGCCACCTGCTCTTCCGTCGTGCGCCGATCGCTTGAGAACGTGCTGGAAGCACAGAGGCCTGTGCCACAATCACCCATGTCCGCCGTGTAGAACGTTTGGGCATCGCCGCTCGCCATCAGCTGCTCTGTTCGACTGATCAAATCTGCCATGTCGAACTTGTAATACTCAGTCTGCAAGTCAGGATCGGAGCCACCAGAAATCTCATCAAAGGCACCGGCACCCGACGCAAGTGTCATCAAATCTGCGATAGCACCGGGCTGCGTTACCCCGCCCCAGGCATCCCGCTGCACAACCGAGCCCGCTGAGCGATTGTTGACCTCGGTCATCTCGACACCAAAATCAATACTGTCGAACGGACCGGCATCCGAGAACTCAAATGAACCGCCGAAGCGCGCCTGCTCAATTTCCATGCGTGCGTAGTTGTTCGCAAAAACACTTCCGGTCACGATCATGTCGCTAGGATCAAGTGGGTTGCTCAAATCCAGAGACAGGACCGGCAAGTCACCGCGATCAAAGTACGTCGTGGTTTTGTCCCGGCTGAACGCTGCAATAGAGAGCAATGAGCTGCTGCCAAACGGGCTGTCCGGCACCTGCTCCGCGGTCGAATCATGGTAATCCGCCCACAAGCTCAGAGAGTCGGTCACGTCCCAAACAAGATTGATACCAACGGATTCATTCTCAGCCTTGGTGGCGTCAGAGCCGCCGCCCATGGCGAAGTCACCGCCGCCGCCATTGTACTCAGCGTACTTGGTAGGGCTGGCGTTCATGGCGCCATCCCACGCGGTTTCCTGACCGCCAAAGTTAAACCACGCTGAGTAGTTGGTGTAAGTTCTCTCCAGCTCCACCTCAGAATAGGTGTAGTCGGCAGTCAACGTTAAGCTTTCAACAGGTCGCCATTGGAACGTGAGCTGACCATTGGTGCGCACGCGATCCCACTCAGCAAACTCGTAGCCCGTATTCTGGGGAACTGAGTACACCTCATCGGAGGTCAGGGGGCGATTTACCTGCGTGGCGGGATCATAGGGGATTCCACCCCACTCCGATGGGCGGGCGCTGCACCAGCAGTTGTCTACGTCCCCGGCAAAGCTTCTCCAACCGCCGACTGATGCGGTGTCTGCCCCGTTATTACGCTCCTGCCTGATAACACTCAGCGCGATACCGATGGTGTCGTCAGCAAACGTATTCGAGATAAGGCCTGAAATCTCTGGCGTCCAGTCATCACCCTCCTCTGTCGAGGTGTCGTGCATGGCTGACGCGGCAATTGTGGCCTTGAAACCAGGGTCCTCCAGCGGACGCGTGGTTGTAATATTCAGTGTGGAGCCGATACCGCCAGTCGGTACGTCTGCCTTGCCACTTTTGAACACCTGTACAGACGAAATGCCTTCACTGGCGAGGTTGCTAAAGTCAAAAGAGCGGCTATCTCCGCCTGTTGTCGGCATTTGACGACCATTTAGCAGCACCAGGTTAAACGCCGGGCCGAACCCGCGAACGGTCACATACTTACCCTCTCCACGCTCACGCTCAATCGAGACGCCAGTAATACGCTGCAGAGACTCAGCAAGGTTGGTGTCGGGAAAGGCACCCATATCCTCAGCGGTGATGGCGTCCATAACGCCGTCATCAGACCGCTTAAGGTCCATGGACCGCTTGATGCTGTAACGGATGCCGGTTACCAGCACCTCTTCGAGGTCTTCGGATGAAGTCACCTCATCAGCGTCAACCGTTGCGTCCTGAGCCAGCGCGGTCGCGCCGTACAAGGCAAGCAGCAAGCCCGCAGCTATCGGTTTTTTAGAAAAATCAGACGGCAACATAGATAGGCCCCTTATTATCTTAGTTGTGATTAGTGTTTTATTAGCGTGGACTCTAACCCGCTGGCGGGGCCAGTGCGGGCAATTTCGATAAAGTGGTCAGTGGAGCCGATGAAACGGACTAGCTGAGCAACGATGCAATACTTTTGCGGTAGTTGCGGCTCACCTTAAGCGATGTCTCGGTACCGAGCTGCAGGCGAAATTCTCCCTTGCTCAAACTCGACACGCTGGTGACGCGATGAATGTTGACGATTGTGGACCGATGAATGCGAACGAAGTCCTTAACGGGCAACTTTGCCAGCAGCTCCTTCATCGTTGAACGCATGATATGGGTCTTGCCACCGACATGCAGACACATATAGTCGCCTGCGGCATCAACCCAGTGGATATCACTGATGGTCACCAGCTCTGTCTCGCGGCCATCCCTGACAGCCAACCTGCCCGGGTCGGCCCGCTCTGAATCGGCGGGCGCCAGGTCATCGGCCACCTTTTGAATCTGACGGGACGCACTGATCAGTCGACCCTTCAGGGAAGGATCAGATCCCAACTCAGTTCTCACCCGCTCAATGGCAATCGCAAAGCGATCGCTATCGAAAGGCTTCAACAAATAATCTACGGCATTTAAATCAAAAGCGTCGATGGCGTAGTTGTCATAGGCCGTTGCAAAAATGATGCTGGGCATGTCATCAGCCTGCAACCTCTTCACTACATCGAACCCCGTAAGGCCCGGCATCTCAATGTCCAGAATCAGAACATCGGGCGGATCATTTCTGCATGCCTTCAGTATTTCACTACCATTTTTGAAGCTACCCAGCACCTCAATATCGGGCACCCCCTTCAGTAACTCTTCGAGGTAACCCCTCGCCAAAGGCTCATCATCCGCCAGCATGACCGTAAGAGGTTGTGTCTGCGTCATCAGTCTGTCGGCCTCGCGCCAGAGAGGGGCACTTCGACCAAAACGCTGTACCCACCGATATCGGCTTGCTCGATCTGCAAACGCCCACGGTCCCCATAAAACGCGTGTAAACGCGTTTTTGTATTGTCCAAACCAACAGACGCTCCCGGCGGCGGTTGATAAGACTGATGGTCACTCACTTCTGGGCCACTGTCTTCAACTCTAAGCTGCAAAACACCAGAGTCGGCCTCTGACGCCACAATACGGATGTGCCCACCGCTCTCCGACACGCCGATCGCATGTTTCAGCGAGTTTTCCACCAACGGCTGCAGGATCATAGGGGGGACCAATCGAGACTTGGCAGAGTCCGCTATGTGTACCTCCACGGTCAGGCGATCAGCGAAGCGTGTTTTTTCAATATCAAGATACAACTCGGTGGTTGCGATCTCCTCCTCCAGCGTGACCTCTCTCTCGGGCTCGGCCCGGAGTGAGTGACGAAGGAACTCGCTGAGCTTAGCGATCATCTTCGTCGCCTTGCCGGCATCGCCTCTGCTAATCAACGCGTTCACCGAATTGAGGGTGTTGAAAAGAAAATGTG
>JBELDB010000080.1:0-7664 GCA_042094525.1 Congregibacter sp.
GCGCAATCCAATCGGTCGGTGTCGACGTGGAAACCATCGGCCGCGTGGAACCGAAGCTCTGGCCAACCCTGTTCACTGAAAGGGAGGCGGACTACTTCAAATCGCTTGCACCGGAGACGGTCGCGTTTGAAACCACCCTGTTCTTCAGCGCAAAGGAGAGTTTCTACAAGTGCCAGTACCCGCTCACGCAGGAATGGGTGGGCTTTCAGGATGTCGAGGTCGCACGCACCGACAAAGCGTTACTCACCGTGGCCCCCACCGACGGCGTGGCACAGGTGTGGCACGCAGCGCCCATCCATGCACTGGAAATTAATGCATCGCATGTCGCGACGGTGATGCTGTTGCCGGCTTGAGGCAGACCTCACCCTCAAAACAGACTGTGCTCCCCCCGCTCGGGCAACGCGATCTCACCTGACGCCAGCCCAGCGTAAAACGCCTGCAACGTGTCGTCGCCAAACTCGGGCGTGCCATCGGCGTCGTAACGCTCGGCATCCGCATCCCAACACAGCATCGACTCGGTGGCATAGAACTTGGCAATGCGGAGAAACTCCATACGGTCTCGCATGCTTTGCGATACCAGCGCCAGCGGGCTGATCAGCCAGCGGATCCAATCGAACATCTCTGGCGGCAGAGAAGTGGTGCGAAAAGGTTGTCCCAGCGTCTCGCACAATAACCGCCCTTGATCTTGTGGGGTGAGCGCTGGGCCCGGGCCACCGATGGGCAGCACCGCCGTCCTTGATGGCGGCAACGCCAGCTTTGACACCATGAACCTTGCCAGATCGCGATCGGAAATGGGTTTGCAGGCGGTGGTGTTGCCGCTGCTGAATAACAGGAAGGGTTTGCCCGCGCGGACCCGCTCGACCTGCCCCACCAGTGAGCGAAAAAACGCGGTGGCGCGGATAATCGTCGCGGGCACCGAAGATTCACCCAGTAGCGCTTCGAACTTCAGCTTTTCGCGCTGAAACGCGAGCCTGGGCATCTGTACGCAAATGGCGGAGAGCAGCACAAAGTGACGGGCTGACACACGCTCAGCGTATTCAAGGAGCTTCCGATTGGCCTCAAATTCTACCTGCCGCGCATCGCGGGGCGCGCCGCTCCGACTCGCCAGACAGGAGATCACCACGTCCACTGGCGGCACCTGCTGGTCCCAGTCCGCACCGTCTGTCAGTGAGACTTCGATCCGGGTCACGAGATCTTGGGCGTCCGTCGTGAGTGGGCGTCCAGCCCGCACCAGCGCCACTACCTCGTGACCTTGAGCCATCAACTCGCGCAGCACTGCCTGTCCGATATAGCCTGTTGCGCCTGCCAGCAGTACCCGCATCACCCGCACCCGTCTTCCATCTGCCCACCCTAGGCGGGCCGCTCGTTACGGTCAATGTCGGCTGGACAAGCCGGCAATCGCCCTGTGTTTTCGCTAGAGTGCCTTTCCCCGGCCCCGAGCCTCACAGCGACGTGCTGCTCCAGCATGACCACCTTCACCACTAAGGCCAAAATGAAAGACATCCCACGCTCGCTGCGCGCCACCGCCGCAGCTGAAACCGAGAACAAAGGCGCAATGGCTGAAGCCATGGGTGGCCTTAGCGCAGCTGACCACTCGCGCGTCATCGAGATGGCCTGGGAAGACCGCACGCCCTTTGAGGCCATTGAGCGTCTTTACGGCCTACCCGAAGCGGCGGTGATTCGGTTGATGCGCCGGTCGCTGAAACCGAAGGCTTTCAAGAACTGGCGCCAGCGTGTTTCGGGCCGCGTCACCAAACACGACGCGCGGCGGGACCCGTCGGTAACGCGCGGATACTGCGCGACCCAATACAAGCAGCGCTCAAAGTAGGTTTGCTATGGAAACACTCGCACTTTATGTCGTCGCCGCCACGTTGGGTGCCATGCTGTTCTTCGCTGTGGGCGTAGCGCCCACCGTTTTTCAGGCACTCCCGATCGAACAAGCCGGCTTGTTCCTGCGCAAACTCTTTCCCCGGTATTACCTTGCCCTGATCGTGGGATCCGGTCTGGCGGGCTGCTTATGGATCAGCAGTGCACCCCTGGCGGGGGCTGTCTGCCTGCTCATTGCGCTATCGACACTCTGGATTCGGCAGCAGCTGGTGCCCCACATCAATCAGCTGCGGGACGCCGAGCTCGCCGGTGATGCCGAGGCGGGTGCGCGCTTTGCCACGCTGCATCGTGTGTCGGTCATCATCAATATGGTTCAATTGCTGGCATTGGTCGTTCTGCTGTTCAAGTACTGAGGTAACCCCGCCATGAATCCGGAGCTATTGTGGGTATTTATCCCCACGATTGCCGCCATCTCGCTCACACCCGGTATGTGTATGACGCTGGCCTTCACGCTGGGGCTGTCTCAGGGCTACCGACGCACGCTGTGGATGATGTGGGGTGAACTGGCCGGCGTGTCAACGGTGGTGGCGATCTGTGTGCTGTTGCTCGCCTGGATCCAATCGCTATCGGATGTGTACTTCACAGTTCTGGCGCTGGTCGGTGGTAGCTATCTGCTTTGGATTGCGTACCGGCTGTGGACTCAACCGGCTCGCTTCGCAGGCGCTGAGGATCAACCGCATTTATCGGCCGGCGCGCTGCTGGCATTGGGTTATGTCACGGCCGTGGTCAACCCCAAGGGTTGGGGGTTCATGATCGCCCTACTGCCGGGATTCATGTCAGTGGACTACTCAACGCCCCAGCAACTGGCCGCGTTTCTGGGCATCATGCTGCCTTCAGAGTTTCTCTCAATGACACTCTATGCCACAGGTGGGAGCGGTCTTCGGCGATTCCTCACGACCGAGCGGCATCTCGCTAACTTGAACAAGGTCGCGGCAGGGTTGATGGTGCTGGTTGCCATGTTGATGCTCTTCAAGATCTGAGCATCAGCAGTTCGCCAGGTCAGATGCCAGGCGCCCAGCTGGCGTGAAACCCAAACGGCACGCGCTGTGGCAGCGTGATGCGGGCCATGGGACCCGCAGCTACATCCGTCGCATCGAACACCAGACAACGGGATGACCAGTCTTTGCTGTCGGTGACCAATGTGACCACGTAGCCATCGTCCTCAGCATGATCACGAGTCGCACCGGTCTTGGGCGCGTAGACCGCCTCACTACCGAAGACGCCCTCACCGTAATCCCACTGCTGCCGACAACCGGTTTCATTGTCGTACTTCACCAAACCGGTAAAGCGTAGCGTATGCCCACCCTCCTCCAGCAGCGGAATACGCTGGTGATAGGCAAAACGGCTTTTGACCCCGGCATAAAGGGGATTAGTTTTATTGAACTCGGTATTGAGGTCATCGATGTCGCCCTCGCGCACCTCTCCCGTCCGCAAATTAAAGCGCCAACGGTAATTGTTCGCCTCCAGGCGCATGTACGCCAGCATGTGCGAAAGCTCTCCTTCTCCGTTGGTAGCTGAAGGCATCGGATTGGTAGATCGGCAACCGTCCATCACCACCCAGTCACCCTCCTCCCAGCAGTTGCTTACATGGAGGATGTAACAGGGCTCGCACTCGAACCAGCGGATCTCGTCCCCCCGGCCATACCGGGGAATCAATCCAAATCGGGTTGGCATATCAAGATGGAAAGTCAGCACCCGCAAATGATGGCGCTCGAGCACCTTCGGGTCATGAAAGAACGGCAGATCGTGAAGAATGGTGTAGTTGGGCGTGAAGCCAATGTCATGGGGTAAGCGCGGGCCGGGTAAATCAATTTCGGCCTCATGCAGAAGCTTCCCGGAGGGATCAGCCACACCACAAGTCATGTAGGGAGGCTCATCCCCGTAATCAAAAAACAGCAGCTCTCCGGTCGTCCAATCGACCTTGGAGTGCGCCGACAGGCGTCGGTGGCTGCGTCCTTCGAGCTCGAAGTAGCCCTCGGTTTCCAGCGTCTGGGGATTCAAGCGGTAGGGATGACCGGCGTTGTACCACAAGGTCATCAGGCCACCTGCGTAGTAGAACAGGTCCGTATTGGAGGTGTCTTTGATGCCAAAGGGTGAGGCATCAAAATCAAAGGGGCCCATCACACCGTTCGATGTGGAGCGGCCTACCTGAAGCTCCTCGGCGAGGGCCACGGTTTCCACGTAGCGATTGCGGTAAGAAGCCTCGCCCTCGCAAAACGACACGGCGTGCACCATGCCGTCACCGTCGAAGGGGTGGTAGCGGTTTTCCGGCTGGTGGATCGGGTTCGGGCCGTTGCGAAAGTAGGTGCCCAAGAGGTCTTTAGGCAGCTCGCCCTCCACCCGCAGGCCAGACTCGCTGAGCTCAAGCGTGGTCGGGGCATAAACGCCATGCAGGTAGGGGTTATCGAGCCCATAAATCCAGGGCTGGGTATGCTCAAATTCTGCGACGCCACCGATACATCCGTCAGTCACGGGATACGCGGGCAGGTGCAGTGCTTGATTCATAGAGGTTTCCGCCAGGTCAATTGTGCGGCTATCGGGGCGACAGACTAGCAAGGAAAAATGTCGGGCCGCAACGCACACCCGGCCAGCTGGCAGTGCTTACGATTAGCCCACTGGCAGCCCTATTTGAGTTGATTCCGCAGATCTGAGCGGACTCGTAAAGTGTATTAGTATGACTTAAAGTATTGATATTCATTTCTGTGAGATATATTTCAATGAGGATCTGCTATGACATTCCCTAGAAACCGCTTTGGTTTGCGCGTTGCGCTGACGGGCGCTCTGATCGCCTTACTGCCTCTTACTGTAGCGGCACAACTCGAAGAGGTTGTGGTCACCGCCAATAAACGAGCCACTAGCCTGCAGGATGTCCCCTTGGCGGTCAGCGTTGTGGACGCTCAAATCGTCCAGCGTTCAGAAATTCGTGACCTACTCGACCTTCAGTCGGTCGTGCCGTCATTGCGGGTGCCTCAGTTTCAGAACTCCGTGCAAACCAACTTCGTTATCCGCGGGTTTGGTAATGGTGCCAACAACCCGGGCATCGAGCCCTCGGTAGCCGTATTTATCGACGGCGTGTACCGATCTCGCTCGCTGTCACGCATTTCTGACCTACCCAATATCGAGCAAATAGAGGTACTAAGGGGACCTCAGAGCACCCTCTACGGCAAAAACGCCTCCGCCGGTGTGATTTTGGTGAACACCGCCAAGCCCCAGTTTGAAACCACGGGCCACATTGAAGGAGGTGTTGGTAATTACAACCAACGCTCTGTTCGCGGCTACGTTACGGGCCCTTTAACTGACTCGATCGCAGCCAGCTTCGGGGGATCAAGCCTGCAGCGCGACGGCTACTTTGACAACGTCGCACTGGGTACCGAGCTCAATGACAGGGATCGATGGGCGCTCAGGGGAGAGTTGATGTTTGATATCAGCGAATCCACAGAACTCCGGGTCGCAGTCGACTTCGACGAATTGGAAGAGGCGTGCTGCGGCACAACCAACCTATTCGATGGCCCGGCTGGCGGCGCTCTGGCCGCGCTGTCAATTGTCCCCGGCACTGCTTACAGCACTGAACCCTATGAGTACGAAACTTACTTGAATCAAGACCCGGTAACCAAAGCGGAAAACGGCGGCATCACCGTCGACTTTTCCACTGAGATCGGTGACTTAACTTTTAGATCAATCACCGGCTACAGAGAATCAAAAGTCGACAATGAAAATGAAGATATCGATTACAGCGCCGCAGACGCGATTGGCAACCAGCGCTATCTGACTGATATCGACACCTTCACGCAAGAATTCCGACTGAGCGGCACCAACGGTGCCATGGACTGGTTGGTGGGCGCTTTTTACTACGACGAAAGCATCTATTTTGAGAGTGACATCGACTTCGGCACCCAGTGGAGAAACTACGCCAACATCCTTGTAGGGGGCAGCCCCGCCGCAGGTGAGGCGGTCATTGGTGGATTGGAAGCTTTATTGGGTTATCCCACTGGTACATTTTTCGAGCCCGGTACGGGCGTATTGGAAGTGGCCACGATGGACAACGAGACAATGTCGGTGTTCGGCCAGGCCTCCTTTGATTTGACTTCACGTACTCAGCTCACCTTGGGCTTCAACTACTTAGACGACGAAAAAGATGTGGGGATCTCTCAAATCAACGACGATGCTTTCTCGAAGCTCGCTCTGGACGGTGCGGACGGTGCAACGGCGCTAACCAATGCGGGCTTCCTGGGGGCCTTCCCCAGCGCCTTTGCGGCAACCTTCGGGCTACCCTTCACACCCGATAATGCCGCTTTAGTCGGTTCAACGCCTGCAGGGGCTGCTGGGCTGCAGCAGCTGCAAGCAGCCGTTTTTGGTCAAGTCGCAGCAGCCGTTGCAATGGCTGATCTATCTGACCCGACTCAGAATCCGTTCGTCGGTCTCCAGGCACTGCAGTTTTTGCCACAAATGCTTGAGCTACCCAATGCAGCGGATGACGGCACATCCGCAGATGAAAAGTTCACCTACACCGCGAGCATCAACCATGAATTTTCAGATCAACTCAATGTGTATCTCACCTATGCTACTGGCTACAAAGCGACCTCTTGGAATCTGTCCAGAGATACTCGCCCCACGCAAGGCGAGTATGACGCGCTGGTTTCGGCAGGCGTAGCACTCCCTAACAACCTAACTATCGGGACGCGCCTTGCGGGCCCAGAAGAATCTGAGGTTTTGGAGCTGGGCATTAAGTACAGCGCGCCCTGGGGATATGTTAACGCCGCCCTCTTCAACCAAACCATTGAAGGATTTCAGTCGAACGTATTCACTGGAGCCGGCTTTAACCTGGCCAACGCCGGCGAGCAGTCCGTGGATGGTGTAGAGGTCGACGTGATGCTGCGACCCACCGAACGCTTGTCACTGGGCGTATCGGGAACCTACCTCGATCCCTTCTATGATGCCTTTATCGGCGCCAATGTTGGCGGAGCGGCCGAAGATTTGAGTGGCACCAAACCCGGCGGCATCCCAGAGCTGACGTTGAGCTTGATTGGGTCTTATGACTTCACCATCCTGGGCTGGGACGCCTGGATTCAGGCTGACTACCGGTACGATAAAGAGGTCGACATTCAGGATGGTGGCGACCAGTCTGCCTCCAATATCTTGCTCGAGACCACGGGCAGCCGCACACGTGAGGTCGGTTTGTTAAATGCCAGCGTCGGTATCGCCAGGAACGGTTGGGAGTTCCGAGTATGGGGCAGGAACCTGACAAATGACGAGTACTTGATCACTTGGTTCCCCTCCGTGGCCCAGACGGGAAGCTTCTCTGGTTACCCCAATCAGCCTCGCATGTGGGGCGCCAGCATCAGAAAGAGTTTCTAATAACCGGCCCTTGTTCCTGCGCTGCCTGAAGTTCACTCTGGCAGCGCAGGTTTCCCTTCTTATTGCACCCAGATGGGCGAGCTCCATACTCGCTCCTGAAGGGTGGTATGCAGATCAGGGCGTGGCTCAACGCCGGCGCGGATCGCATCCCATGTCGACCAACGGCATGTCGGGTTTTCTAATGCACGCACGTAGTAAAAGGCGCGGCTGTCGGGGTCATAGTCAGGGTCCTGCCAGACAGTCTTCAACTCGGCGGCACCGACGCCCTCTGTGATACTGCAGTCGGTGATGTTGACCCGGGCACCGTTGTCGCCGCAGCGGTGGGTATTGGGGTCAGGGGTCAGACCGTCAGAGCATGCGACGTCGTAGACCTGCTCAAAGGTTTCACCATCCTTCTCCCAGCCCTTAATGATCTGCAGTCG
>JBELDB010000081.1:0-7483 GCA_042094525.1 Congregibacter sp.
GCAGCCTGCTGTTTGTGCGCAACGTCGGCCATCTCATGACCAACCCGGCCATTCTGAACGCCGAGGGCGAGGAGATCCCCGAAGGCTTCATGGATGGTCTGTTCACGAGCTTCTGTGCGCTCCACGATTTACAAGGCAATGGCGCGCTCAAAAACTCGCGCACGGGCTCTATGTATATCGTGAAACCGAAGATGCATGGCCCGGACGAGGTAACACTCACCGTCGAGCTCTTCGCCAAAATCGAGGACCTGCTCGGGTTGCCACACAATACCCTCAAAGTGGGCATCATGGATGAAGAACGTCGCACGACGGTCAACCTCGCCGAGTGCATCCGCCGCGCGAGCGAGCGCGTGGTGTTCATCAATACCGGTTTCCTTGACCGCACCGGTGACGAGATTCACACCAGCATGGAAGCCGGTGCTGTCACCGCCAAAAGCGCCATGAAGGCGGAGACCTGGATCAATGCCTACGAGGACTGGAATGTCGACGTCGGTCTGGCCTGTGGCCTGCAAGGCAAGGCCCAAATCGGTAAAGGCATGTGGGCCATGCCCGATCTGATGGCCGAGATGCTCACCGCAAAGGTGGGCCACCCCGAGGCCGGCGCTAACTGCGCCTGGGTACCCTCCCCGACCGCCGCCACACTGCATGTGTCGCACTACCACAGGGTGTCGGTTACCGACGTGCAAAAGGCGCTCGCAGGGCAAGCTCGACGCACACTGAGTGAACTGCTGACCATCCCGATCGGTGATTGCGAAAATCTGTCAGCAGAACAGATTCAGCAAGAACTGGATAACAACGCTCAGGGCATGCTCGGCTATGTCGTGCGCTGGGTCGAACACGGCGTAGGCTGCTCCAAAGTACCCGACATTCACAACGTGGGGTTGATGGAAGACCGCGCAACCTTGCGGATCTCAAGCCAGCACATCGCCAATTGGCTTCACCATGGCGTGGTCTCCGAAGAACAGGTGCGGGAAACCCTCGGTCGCATGGCTGCCGTGGTGGACGAGCAGAACCAAGCGGACCCAGATTACCGGCCGATGGCATCCAGTCCAGAATCCAGCGAGGCCTTTCTGGCGGCCTGCGAGCTCGTGTTTGCTGGCACCGCGCAACCCAGCGGTTATACAGAACCGGTTTTGCATGCCTTCCGCTTGGCCGAAAAGCAGCGGCGCAAAAGTGCTGCCTGATTGATGCAAGCGCTGAGCTACAGATTGCCCTAAAAACCAATGTTTGAGCCTCTCAGGTCCTGATTAGACAATTTTTGTCAGGCAAAACAATTGGGTATATTAATATTTTTTTAATATATTTCAATAATTTACGTGATTTTATATTTTTTGGCACGCTTCCTGCTTCATCATGAATGCCGAAGAAGGTGCCTTTAGTGAATTAAATGAGTGCACACCGGATTCCAGCAATACCCTTAACACTAGGAGAGAAAAGATGAAAAAACACAATCAGGGTTTTACCCTAATCGAATTGATGATCGTGATCGCGATCATTGGCATTCTGGCTGCCGTAGCGCTACCGGCTTACCAGACCTATACCAAAAAGGCCAAGTTTGCCGAAGTCATGGCGGCTTCGACGCCATTCAAAACCGCGGTTGCGCTGGCCATCCAGAAAGACTCGGCATCATGCAGAGCAGGTGCTTCTCTTGCCCTTTCAGACTTAGACTCAGGAACCTGCGGCATCCCGGCAGCGATCACAGTGGCAGCCGGTGTAGTTAATGGTGTTGCCGTAACGGACGGAGTAGTGACGGTAACAGGGACGGCCGAAGTTGACAGTGCCACCTACACCCTGACACCGAACGGTGTGACTCCGCCCGTAACATGGACTGAAGGCGGCTCATGCTCTACCGCAGGGTTGTGTTAAGCATTGTCCACCCAGTCTCAAAAAGCGCAGGGGCCCAGCCCGGGCCCCTACTAAAGCTTTTGAGTGCCCGTAATTTTGCGGGCATTTTTTGGGCTCCTAAAAGAAGCCCAACCTATATAGTGTATTCTATTGAGATTTTATAAATCGTAGTAGAAGCAAGGCGAGGACTGTCTCAGCATGCAACGCACGAGTATGAACGCAGCGGTCAAGAAGCACTCCGGATTTACATTAATTGAACTGATGATCATCATTGCCATCATCGGCATTTTGGCGGCTCTGGCCCTGCCGGCTTACGAGAATTACACGAAGAAGGCCAAATTTGCCGAGGTGATTAGCGCCGCTGCCCCGTTCAAGTCCGCTATCGCGATGACCATACAGAAAAATTCCCCAACTTGCCGCGCTGGCGCCAACTTGCAGCTCTCAGACCTCAATGCAGGCAGTTGCGGCATACCGCCCGCTATCACCACACCGGTGGGCGTTGTAAATGGCGTCAATGTAGTCGCGGGCGTCATCACCATCACGGGAACCGCTGAGGTCGACAGTAGAACGTATACTCTTACCCCCCAGAGCGCGAGCCCACCAGTCGAGTGGCGTGAGGGCGGGTCGTGTATGTCAGCAGGCCTGTGCTGAGTGCCGTTTAACGGGGCAGTGCATCTAACCCGTCATACGGTGTGGCAGAACCCGCCTACTCGCACGCGGTCAATCCGTAATGTATAAGAGACAGGATGGCTACTAAACTCAAGCAGGTAAGCCCCTCAAAAGCGCCAGGCTTGGCAGCCCGCCTCGTGCAAGCAGAGCTGCTGTCTCACGAGTCGGCCGGTCATCACATTGAAAATGCGCGTAAAGCGGGCTCATCACTTTTCCAGTATCTATTGAAAGAAAACATATTAGAGAGCCTCACTCTTGCTGAGCAAGCCTCTCTGGAGTTCGGGCTGCCTGTGTTCGACATTACCTCCATGGTTGAGGCGTCAATGCCGCTCAATCTGGTTGAACCCGAACTTATGTCACAAAGACACGCAGTGCCGCTATTCCTCCGCGGCACCAAACTCTTCGTGGGTATATCTGATCCAACTAACACTGCCGCTTTGAACGATCTCAGATTTGCATCCGGCCACACCACAGAACCTGTGCTGGTGGACGACCAGGAGCTCACCCGATTCATCAACAAGCAACTAGAGACCGTGACAGGATTAGGGGCTGAGATGGACGCCCTGAACTCCAGTGAAGAATATGAACTGGAGCTGGGCGTCGACGAACCTGATGCTGCAACTGAAGTCGATGCGGTTGACGACACCCCCATCGTTCGCTTCGTCAATAAAGTATTGCTAGACGCCATCAAGCAGGGTGCGTCCGACATCCACTTCGAGCCTTACGAGTCTGAATATCGAGTGCGATTCCGGACCGATGGCGTTCTCAGGGCAGTGGCTAACCCCCCTAAAAATCTCGCGCCAAGACTGTCGGCGCGCCTGAAAGTGATGTCCCGGATGGACATTTCCGAGAGACGCATACCGCAGGACGGCCGCATTCAGATAAAGCTATCCAATCGCAGAGCGATAGACTTCCGGGTTAACACGCTCCCCACCATGTTTGGCGAAAAAATTGTGCTCAGAATTCTCGACCCTGCTTCGGCCAAGGTGGGGGTTGAGGCGCTCGGTTATGACGAGGGCCAGCAACAGCTTTTCATGGAAGCTCTTGCCAGGCCGCAAGGCATGATATTAGCGACTGGACCAACGGGTTCGGGCAAGACGGTTTCTCTTTACACTGGCTTGCAAATATTAAATGAACCCGAGAGAAATATTTCGACGGCCGAGGATCCCGTTGAAATCCATATTGATGGAATAAACCAGGTCCTCGTGAACCCTAAAGTGGGACTGAACTTTGCAGAAGCTCTGCGATCGTTCCTACGACAGGACCCGGACGTCATCATGGTTGGAGAGATCCGGGATCTGGAAACAGCGGAAATTGCGATCAAAGCCGCTCAAACGGGCCACCTTGTGCTCTCGACGGTCCACACGAACAGCGCTACCGAGACGGTAACCAGACTTCTGAACATGGGAGTACCAGCGTTCAATATCGCAGCCTCCGTCAGCTTGATCATTGCACAGAGACTTGCGAGGCGACTGTGCACCGACTGCGCTGCTCCTGAAACCAGTGTCCCGGAAGAGGCGCTGCTGGCGCTCGGCTTTACCGCACAGCAACTTCTAACGGCAACGATTAAAGCTCCCGTAGGCTGCAAGAATTGCAGAGATGGATACCGTGGAAGAATAGGGATCTACGAGGTCGTTAAAATAAATAAAGACCTCTCTCGTGTCATTATGGACGGTGGGAGTTCCATGGATCTGGACGAAGCGGCAAGAGCAGCCGGGTTCAACGATCTTCGGCGCTCAGCCCTGACAAAATGCGCGGAAGGCTTGATCAGCCTGCAGGAAGTTTCCCGCGTCACCACCGACTAGCACTGGACAGATTAGCTTAGGGCATGGCCAACAAACGCGCTCAGAAAGAAGTTTTTTTGTGGCAAGGCAAAAATAAAGCCGGGAAAAAGGTCAACGGCGAGATTCTGGCCAACTCGGCTGCGCTAGCCCGGATCGCGCTGGTAAAACAGGGCATTCGCTTAAACAAAGTCAAAAGAAAACCTAAACCCCTTTTCGGTGGAAGTTCCAAGAAGATCAAGCCTCAAGACGTGGCGATTTTTACGCGCCAATTGGCCACTATGGCCAAGGCTGGTGTGCCACTTGTTCAAGCATTCGATATCGTCGCCGACGGTACCGATCATGAGAAGATGAAAAGATTGATACAGACTATCCGGACAGATGTCTCATCAGGCACCAGCCTGGCGAACTCCTTAGAAAAACATGGTGACCAGTTCGATTCACTTTTCTGCTCATTAGTCGACGCAGGCGAAACGTCCGGAACGCTCGAAATAATGCTCGAGAGAATTGCGATATACAAAGAAAAAACAGAGGCGTTAAAGGCCAAAGTCCGCAAGGCACTCACCTACCCCACAGCGGTAGTGGTCGTGGCGATCGTGGTAACTGGGATCCTGCTAGTGAAAGTGGTGCCTCAGTTTGCCGAGACATTTCAAAGTTTTGGTTCGGAGTTACCGGCTTTTACTCTGTTCGTTCTCCGGATCTCAGAGACCATGCAAGAATCTTGGCTCATGATACTGCTGTTGTTGCTGGCATCGGGCTATGCTTTTACTTACGCCAGAAAAAACAGTCAGGCTTTCTCAGACAGCGTAGATGCAGCACTCTTGAAGTTACCCGTTCTAGGCAACTTGGTACACGATGCTGTGATTGCCAGATTTTCCCGAACATTGTCCACGACTTTCGCAGCCGGTGTGCCATTGGTTGACGCACTCAATTCAACTGCTGGCGCCGCAGGCAACGCGATATACTCAAAGGGTATAGATCGGGTCAGAGAGGACGTCTCGGGGGGCATGTCACTCAACATTGCGATGAGATCGACAGGTATTTTCCCCAATATGCTTCTCCAGATGACAACCATCGGTGAGGAATCTGGCGCTTTAGACGATATGCTTGGGAAGGTCGCTGACCATTATGAGGCCGCGGTTGATAACGCAGTTGACAGTCTGAGTTCGCTGATAGAACCAATGATAATGTCGGTTTTGGGTGTCTTGGTTGGGGGCTTGATGATTGCTATGTATCTACCGATCTTTATGCTCGGGACGGTCATATGAAGCCCTTACGAAGTCTCACATCAAAAACCCGATGACCACGCTACATGACCCCGTATTTTTTACCCTAACCTGCACCTTGCTCGGGCTGGTGGTGGGTAGCTTTCTCAACGTGGTGATACTCCGATTGCCCAAGATGATGGAGCAGACCTGGCAGCGGGAGTGTTGCGAGCTACTTAAACAGCCCGCCCCGGAAGCAACCGCCGTCAGTTTGTCGCAGCCCGGGTCACAGTGCCCAGGCTGTGGCGCTACCATCAAGCCTTGGCACAACATTCCAGTGATTAGCTGGGTGTGGTTGCGCGCTCAGTGCGCGAACTGTGGAACCGCCATCTCGGTACGCTATCCGTTCGTGGAACTCTCTGCCGGAATCCTCTCAGGGTTAGCCGCCTGGCAATTTGGCTTTGGCCCTGAGACCTTGACCGCGCTGATACTGATATGGGGATTGATCGCATTAACGGGCATCGATATCGATACACAGTTACTGCCCGATAGCCTGACCTTGCCCCTCTTGTGGCTGGGCTTGGGCATCAACTTATTCGCCGTTTGGACGCCACCGTCCTCGGCAGTTATTGGGGCAATGCTGGGTTACGGGATCTTGTGGGGGATTTACTGGCTTTTCAAGCTAGTCACAGGAAAAGAAGGCATGGGCTACGGCGACTTCAAATTACTGGCCGCACTCGGTGCCTGGTTTGGCTGGCAGGCTGTGCCACTGATGATTCTGCTGTCTTCGTTTGTGGGAGCAGCGCTCGGGATTGCCATCTTGATCGCGCGACGTCAGGGCCGCAACACCCCCATGCCCTTCGGCCCTTACCTGGCCGGGGCCGGTCTGCTGACCCTCTTTTTCGGCGACACGCTGATCACCAAATACCTGCAGCTCGTGAGTCCCTGATATCTTGCGTGTAGGCATCACCGGCGGCATTGGCAGCGGCAAAACCGCTCTGACAGACTGGCTCGCCACCCAACGCGTTGTCATCGTGGACGCCGATCTGGCCGCGCGTGTCGTAGTTGAGCCAGGCCGACCGGCGCTGACCGAGATCGCCGAGACGTTTGGTGAGGCGTTCCTGCTGTCCGACGGGCAACTGAACCGCGCAGCGCTGCGCGAACGGGTCTTCGCCGACGAAAGCCAGCGAAAGACGCTGGAGGCCATTACCCATCCCAGGATTCGCGACGAGCTGGCGCGCCAGATGGATGAGGCCACCTCATCCTATGTCGTGCTCAGCTCTCCCTTGCTACTTGAGAGCGGCCAGTCGGAAATGGTGGATGTCAGTGTCGTCGTCGACGTACCAGAAGCCCTACAAATCGAGCGCACCATGGCCCGGGATCAGAATGACCGGAAACTTGTGGAGCAGATCATGGCGGCCCAACTGGACCGGGAAACGCGAATTGCACGCTCGGACATCGTGATCGATAACAGCACGTCGCTAGATGCCTTACATCAACGGGCGGCGGTGTTGCACGAGACGTTATTGGCCCGCGCAGCAGCGCACTAATCGGCGAGCAATCGCTCCAAGATCGGCCGGTTCGCAGCAGGGAACGCCCAGTCCCGTAGTTGCTCGGGGCGCTGCCACGCCAGCGGCTGGCCCTCGAGACCACGGGGCTGACCCGACCAGCTGGTAACGCGGTGGATGTCCAATCTCACCTGCTTGTCACCGTAATCGTGCTCGAGCATCATAAGCGCCTCAGTGGCCTCAACCAGCACACCCAACTCCTCCCTGAGTTCCCGGGCCAGTGCTTCCAGCAGGGTTTCTTCCTCTTCCACCTTGCCGCCAGGGAATTCCCACAAGCCGCCCTGGTGCGCATCGGGCGCGCGGCGAGTGACGAGCACTCGACCCGCGTCGTCGATCAGGATGCCGACCGCGACGGTGACCAGTGCCATATCAGGTGCGGTATTCGGCGTTGATGCGGACGTAGTCGTAGGAGAGA
>JBELDB010000082.1:0-7407 GCA_042094525.1 Congregibacter sp.
TGGCAACTGAGAGGCTCGCCCCTTTGGGAGTCGCTGGCTAGCGACATCAAACGCGCCTCTGCTAGACCGTAGCCTCTACATTCAACGTTCTGCCCTCAAGAGCCGACTGCAGCGCCTTCTCCATCAGATGTCGCGCCTGACAGGTGTAAGCGTAAATGCTGGCATGGATGGCTGCGTCCTTCCAGTTGTCGACCGAACAAGCACTCGAGTACGCCTCAAATTCATTCAGCGACTTAATCAGCTCAGACAGGTGACGAGGACATTCGCAGTCAAGCACGATCTTTTCTTGAGCGGCCGCACGCAGTGCCGCGTCGCTGAACACCCTTGGTTTGGCGGGCATCAACTCCGAAAGGTTCCCGATACCCTCTGCCGTCTCTTTCTGAACCTGGCTTCGACCAATTTCAAAGGCCAGTTGTGAGGGTTCGATGGGGTACTGAAAAGCAGAATGGCCAAGGCGCTCCAGCTCTGCGAGCCATTGGTCGTTGCCAAACTGATACAACACAATGGTCCGACGGACGCTCAGACGTTCAGCTATTGTATTGACGCCATTGATCTGAGGCAGCGTCAATGACGGGCAATGAACCACGAGAATGTCCGCTGACTCCTCAGGATTCAAAGACAGCGCGGCGTCTTCGACGGACATCCTCGCGAGCAAGGCGGACGCGCCAGAAATACAACCCTGATGCCCATCTACCCATTGGCATAAATCGGCGCCCAGGAATACCACGCGAGGTTTAGCCGGTGCTACCGGTCTCGCGGGCGACAGATGCTCTTGCTGCTGAATAAGCACCTCCAAAGTCTTGCGATCCGACGACGCGATTTCGCCAATCCTGACGCCCTGCTTTACCAACGCAGAAACGAGCTGCAAATGGTCGAGATCTGATTGCGTGTATTGACGCCTGCCAGTCGGCGATTTGTAACTGGCGCCAAGACCATACCTTCGCTCCCAAACCCGCAAGGTATCTGACTTCAGCCCGGTCAGCCGCGCGACTGTACCGATACCGTAGAGTGGCCGAGGCTCGAGTGTATTCGAAGTCTTTACTGGGGCGTTCATGGGGCTCTCCTGTACGCTATTTGTCCACTTTTACGCGGCAAACTGGGCGTCGGATTGGCCCAAACTGTTCTTTGTCTAGGTTTTGTTCAGCTACAACATGGACAAAATGGCCCGCAGACAGAACCTCGCGGACCTCTGCCCCCGTATAGCTAAGTGTTATGTAAGGGGGCACCATGCAGACATTAGATAGTAGTGAAGACGCTGATCTGGAACTGATGTTCGCGGAAATCCGCCGTTATCCATTGCTGACTGCGGACGAAGAGAAAGAAATCGACGGTAGGAAATGGGACGCTGTCTCACAGCTTACTGAAGTCTTCGCGGAGGTCGGTGATCTTCGCGCCACGCTAGCTGATCTCCTCCTCAACGCACTCGAGTGCCCACCCGAGGTGAAGCGCTTTCCCAGTCGGGAGCAGCACTTTACTTTGAGGCGGGAGCTCGCGCCCTATTTCGCCGACGGCGATCTAGCAGCGCTAACCACCAGCACAACGTCAGCCCTCCGCAAACGAGCGTCGAAAAAACGTTACGGTGAGATGGTGCAGGCACTCAATATTCCCGCAAGTCTGACGGTCGGCATTGCGGTCTTCATGCTGAGAAGAGCTGGCGGGCAGTTTTCTGACGCTGTGGCTGACGCCATAGGGCACTGGTCACGGCATTGGTTGGCCCCACCTTCGGCCATCGCCCTTGACCCAGCGGTCCTGAAAACCGTTCGCCATGCGCTGCGCGAGTACACCGAGGCGAGGGATGCTTTGGTCATGCACAACCTCAGGCTCGTGCATTCAATCGCTGGCCGGTACCGAGGCCGCGGGGTGGGTTACCTCGACCTCGTGCAAGAGGGGACGCTTGGGCTCATCAGAGCTGCGGAGAAGTTTGAATACGCCAAGGGCTATCGGTTCAGCACTTATTGCTTTAACTGGATCACGCAAGCGGTGCGTCGCTACGTGGGTGATACTGGCAGCCTCATTCGGCTGCCGACACACGTACAAGATCAGGTCAATAAGGTCTATCGCGAAAGAGCCATTGAGCAGGCCAAGACAGGCATGGAACCAGATGCTGCCCAACTGGCGAAGAAGCTGGGTATGGACAAGCAAAAAACCAAAGAGATTCTAGAAGTCCGCAATCTGGCAATTTCTTTGGATGCGCCCCGCTATGATGATGATGATGGCACCTTGGTTGATACGCTCACCACGGAAACATATGGCGACACGACCAGCAACGCAGAGCGTGACTCCCTGCACCGCTTCCTTGGTGAAGCGGTGGATCAACTGGAGGCGAATGAGCAGGCCGTAGTGGTCGCGCGCTGGGGTCTCCACGACGGGCCACCACTCTCCCGCTCAGAGATTGCTGACCGCCTCGGCGTAAGTCGGGAATGGGTCAGGCAGCTGGAGCGATCTGCTTTGAAAAAGCTGAAGGGGCAGGAAGGCGTTCAGACTGCCTTCATGGATTACCAGCAGGTCGGCTCTGTTTAAGAGCGGCGAGGCAGCAGTTCGCCGAGCGCGGCGGCAAGGTCGGCATACTGAAACTCAAAGCCATCTTTTAAAAGCCGCTCGGGAATGACGTTTTGTCCGCTCAGCAGCAACTCCTCTGCCATCTCTCCAGCCATCAGCTTGGCCGCGAAGGACGGCACACCGAGCCTGAGCCAGACAGGCTGATGGCGGCCTACTTCGCGGGCCAGCTCCCGGTGTCGCACTGGCTGGGGCGCCACTGCGTTGTAGGCGCCCTCGGGAGACCCCTCCGCCAACACATGACAAATCACTCGCACAACGTCGGTCAGGTGAATCCAGCTCAACCACTGATCTCCAGAGCCCAACCAGGACTCGACGCCGAGACCAAAAGACTGTGTCATTTTTCCGAGAGCGCCCCCTTCCTGGGCCAACACCACGCCAAGACGCAGTATCACTACCTTCACCCCAAGAGCTGTCGCCTGCCGTGCCTCACTCTCCCAGGCATCACACAGCTCGGCAGAGAACCCACCGCCAACACAAGACGCCTCGGTAAAAATCTGCTCATCATCCGAGCCGTAATACCCAATAGCACTGGCACTGATGAGGCTGGCGGGCGGCTGCTCAAGAGAACCAAGCCATTCAACCAGCTCCCTCGTAAGGTCGACACGGCTAGAGATAATTTCGCTTTTATAGGCGGCACTCCAGCGTCGGTCAGCCAGCCCAGCACCCGCCAGGTTGATCACCGCGTCAACGGGTTCAGCGCAGTCCTCCAGAGCAGTCACGAATCTCGCCTTATCAGTCGCCGCCCGCCGCCGCCGGGTCAGCACAGTCACGTCATGGCCGCTTTGATGCAGCGCGGCACATACGGCCGTTCCAATCAGCCCAGTGCCACCGGTCATCAGGATATGCATGTGATTACTAACCTCCTCTCGCGAGTGAATCCGGGTGTGTCAGAAGACGTATACGCTCTATGAGCAATTCGGTTGACTCCTTGCTAGCTATCCTCAAGTCCGGGACCCCTTGGGTCGCATTGACCGGTGCGGGCGTCAGTGCGGCCTCTGGCATCCCGACATATCGAGACCACAGCGGAACGTGGCTTGGCAGCCAGCCTATTCAGCACGACGAGTTCATCGCAGACGCCGACAAAAGAAGACGTTACTGGAGCCGATCGGTGTTGGGCTGGCCTCGAGTCTCAGCAGCGCGGCCTAACACGACACACAAAGCTCTGGCTGACCTCGAGGGGGCCGGCGTGCTGGCCGGCGTCATCACGCAAAATGTCGACCGGCTCCATCAGCAAGCGGGCTCACAACGCGTCATCGATTTACATGGCCGGCTGGATTTGGTGCGATGCTTGCAATGCTCCGCCGTTAAAACTCGCGATACGGTTCAACGGTGGCTCGAAGCACACAACGCGATTCCGCAGCATGACGTACTCACAATTCGACCAGACGGCGACGCCGACCTACCAGAGTACTTTCTCACCAACTTCCAGCCTCCTCACTGCCAGACCTGCAACGGCACAATGATGCCCGAGGTAGTCTTTTTCGGCGGCACTGTGCCGAGGCGTACGGTCGAGGCTTGCTACGAGCTCATTGATGAATCGGCAGGAATGATCGTTCTGGGCAGTTCTCTGTCCGTATATTCTGGCCTCCGGTTTTGTCGATACGCAACAAGCGAAGGCAAGCCGCTTATCATCCTAAATCAAGGCCACACGCGCGCCGACGACATCTGCCAACACAAGTTCGACGTGGAACCGTTCGCATTATTGGCGCAATGCACACAGCACTTGGCTCACGCCCATCAGGAGCGCCTTAATGGCTGACATATCCATCTATTGGTTCCGCGACGACCTGCGTCTGTCTGATCTTCCGGGCTTGGCGGCCGCAGCGAGCGCCGGTCCTGTCGTTCCGGTTTTCGTCAGGGACTCTAAGCTTGGTGGCGACTGGAGCATGGCGAGCGCCAGTCAGTGGTGGCTGCATCACAGCTTGGCGGCGCTACAGCACGGTCTTGCAGAACAGGGACTTGAGCTGGTTTTGCGTTCGGGGAGCACGATTGACGTGCTGACTGCCCTCGCGAGTGAAGTGGGGGCAACCACTGTTTACTGCAGTCGCCACTATCAACCTTGGTCAGCAAGCCTCGAGAAGACCCTCAGAGATAAGCTGTCTCAAACCGGTGTGACGCTGCAACGCTACCCCGGCACGTTGCTGCATGAACCGGAGAACGTCGCAACCGGCGGCGGCACACCCTTTAAGGTGTTCACACCATTCTGGCGCGCCTGCAACCGTCGCCCCGAACCCGCCGCGCCGCTGAGCGCCCCTTCGCTCTCCGCCTGCTCAGCCAAAGTAACAAGCGAAGAGCTCTCCGACTGGGAGCTGACTCCGACCGCCCCCAATTGGGCCTATGGCTGGAACGACCTGTGGCGCCCCGGCGAAACAGGGGCTCAAGCGGCACTCAATGAATTTTTGGATCATCACGTCCCAAACTATGGAGATGGCCGAGATATTCCCTCCCAACCCAATACGTCAAAACTCTCTCCTTATCTGCGCTTCGGCAATATCTCGCCGCGGCAAGTCTGGCACGCCGCTCAATCAGCCAAGATTGAACAGCCGCATTCGAGTGGCTCGATTGACAAGTTCCTCAGCGAGATTGGCTGGCGAGAATTCTGTTACCACCTTCTTTATCACTTTCCCAGCATTCCCGACGACGCCTTTAACCCGAAATTCAATTTCTTCCCTTGGGGTGACGACCAAGAGCGGCTCGAGGCATGGCAGAGGGGCCAAACGGGATACCCTCTTGTCGACGCCGGCATGCGTGAGCTATGGCAGACAGGCTTTATGCACAACCGCGTGCGGATGGTGGTGGCTTCGTTTCTCACGAAACACCTTTTACTCAGCTGGCGGGCGGGGGAAGCCTGGTTTTGGGACTGTTTGCTGGATGCCGATCTCGCCTCCAATGCCTGCGGCTGGCAATGGGTGGGTGGATCCGGTGCGGATGCCTCTCCCTACTTCCGCATATTTAATCCCATCGCTCAAGGCGAAAAATTCGACAAAGCGGGCGGCTACACCCGGCGCTGGGTGCCGGAACTGGCGGGTCTGCCCGATAAGTACCTGCACAAACCCTGGGAAGCGCCGGAAAACGTACTGTCTGAGTCCGGCGTCACACTTGGTCAGACCTACCCGCGTCCCATCGTGGACCATAAAACAGCTCGTGAGGAGGCGCTCAGCGCCTACGCTACGCTCAAGTCGATTGGCTAGGCCGCCTCGTCGATGATGGCGACCGCACGTGTCCATCCGGCTGAGGCACCGCGAATCTTGTGCGGAAAGCAACTGATGGTAAAACCAGAGGCTGGCAGGACCTCCAGGTTGTGCAACTTTTCGAGGTGGCAGTAACCAATGTGCCGCCCCGCTTTGTGCCCTTCCCAAATCAGGCTCGCATCACCCGTCTCAGCATAGCGCTCTGCGGTTTGGTCAAAAGGGGCGTCCCAGCTCCACGCATCTGTGCCTGTCACGCGAATGCCCCGCTCAAGAAGAAACATGGTCGCCTCATACCCCATTCCACAGCCCTTACTGACAAAGTCATCTTGACCGTAAGCTACCCCCGCGGCCGTGTTGACGACGACGATCTCGAGCGGTGAAAGCTCATGCCCAATCCGAGCCAGTTCCGCCTCGACATCCGCAGCGGTCACCACATACCCGTCGGGATAATGGCGGAAATCCAGCTTCACGCCCGGCTGAAAGCACCACTCTAGAGGCACCTCATCAATGGTGATGGCGCGCTCTTTACCGCCGGCCTGTTCGTTCATGGTGGGGTGAAAATGATAAGGGGCATCCAAATGCGTCCCGTTATGAGTACACAACTGAACAAACTCAATCGCCCACCCCTCCCCGTCCGGGAGCTCTTCACTCTCCAGCCCCGGGAAAAACGACGCCATCTGCTGTGCGCCGATGTCATGAGTGATGTAGTCGATGTTTGGCTTCATTGCAGGCGGGTCGCTCACGACCTCGTTCTCAAGATAAATAGACAAATCAACAAAGCGTCGCATAAGGCCCCCTATCTAGCTGCTACATGACCATCCCAAAGCAGAGGTTAACTTATCCATTCAGATGATTGGCAACTCCGGTCGTTGCGGTTATCTTGCGTGGGTCTCTTGGAGGAATGTTCCATGCCTGTATTCCTTGTCTTTATCATCACACTATTTGGCTGCACGGCGGCACATGCTCAGCCAGAAGCGTTCCCCTCAACCTATGCCGCACCTCCCGCACAACCCACTTTATTTAAAAATGCGACCATCCTTACGGGAGATGGGCGGCGATTTGACAGCACCGATCTCTACATAGAAGAAGGCCGCATCAGCTGGGTCGGTCAGGGTGATACAGCGCCCAACACAGTGGTGGTAGATGCCACCAATCGCTGGATAACCCCGGGGCTTATTGATGTTCACTCCCATTTGGGCGTATACCCCTCTCCCGGTGTCGCGGCGCACAGTGACGGCAATGAAGCGACAGCCCCGGTCACGGCAGAAGTCTGGGCAGAGCACAGCGTCTGGCCACAGGATCCCGGTTTTCCTCGCGCGCTGGCAGGTGGCGTTACTGCACTGCAAATCCTACCGGGCTCAGCCAACCTGTTTGGCGGGCGCGGCGTCACATTAAAAAATGTCCCATCAACCAGCTACCAAGGAATGAAGTTTCCCGACGCTCCCTATGGCCTGAAGATGGCGTGCGGAGAGAATCCGAAACGGGTATACGGCGGCCGTAATCAATCGCCCTCTACCCGAATGGGGAATGTCGCGGCTTATCGAAGCGCCTGGATCCGTGCTCAGCGCTATCAAGCTGATTGGGATCGCTACAACCAAGCGGTTGAGGATGCAGCTCAGGCTGCCGCGGACGACAGTAGCGGCGCGTCGGTAGCCTC
>JBELDB010000083.1:0-7333 GCA_042094525.1 Congregibacter sp.
CGAACAAAAGGTCGGTAAAGTCCAGTCCATTGGCCATCAAAATGCCCACGCGATCGCCGCGCTCGATACCGAGGGCGATCAGGGAGCGGCCGACCCGCCTCGCTTGGGCTTCGAGTTCACCGTAGGTGACCCGGTCATCGCCGACAACAATACAGTCACGGTCTGGGTGTCGTCTCGAACTCCGCAGCAATACCTCGGCGAAGGGAATAGTCTCGAAGTTATCCAGCGACAACGGGGCACCTCAGCGCATTTTTGCGCAGCACCAGCAGCGCACTGATTCTTGTCTGAGAGTGGTATGGACGCATAGGAATAGCACTGTACCGGTATCCTCGGTGACTCGCTATGGGCGCCTCTCTCAGACATGCCTGTTGGTGTGCGCTGATCCTTGGGGCACAATGCCCGCCCATCGGGCCCGAAGATAAATGAGGCTCAGGGCCGACTCACACTCTGACAGGGAAACCACCATGGCGCGTGCCTTACTGATCAAGTTGCATTTGTATTGCTCTGCTTTTTTCGCTGCGGCGATCGTGCTGGTAGCGGTATCTGGGGGCCTCTACCTGATTGGCATCAAAGGCACCATTGAACAGACGCCTGTCGGTACCCTCGCCACGGGACAACAACTTTTGCAGGACCCGAGCGAAGCAAAAGTGCTAGCGGCGCTGGCCTCTCTTGGTGTCGGTAATTTTGAGTTTGAGTACGTGAAACAGAAGGGCTCACAGCTGATTACTCGACCTACCACCCGACCGTTCTACACGCTGGATATCAGCGGTGAAGAGGCGGTGGTGCAGTACAACGAACCCTCACTGCAAAAGCGCATGATCGAGCTGCACATGGGGCATGGGCCGACCGCTTACAAGACATATCAGCAAGTGTTCGCGGCGGGGATGCTCTTTATTATTCTGACAGGATTGTGGCTGGGCCTGTCTTCTGCCCGGCTCCGTATCCCTACGGCTGTGATCTCAGGTAGCGGTGTTGCGCTCTTTTTGTGGTTGAGCCTTTTCTAGAAGGTTAGGGGGATTGGTCAAGGATCGCTCGCTTGTGGGCCTCATAGAGAATCAGAATAAAGTTTGAATTAGGGATCTCTTCCTCGTCATTTAGAGGGTCAGTGCCCGCTGACACCTCATCACCGTCACTGACCCCATCGCCATCCGTATCAGCTAACTTGGGGTCAGTTCCTATAGACACCTCATCGCCGTCAGAGAGGCCGTCATCATCAGTATCTTGCTTGAGTGGGTCTGTCCCCACCGTATATTCCGTTCCGTCTTCTAACCCATCAGCGTCGGTGTCACTGTTCGTTGGACTGGTGCCCAGCGCAATTTCCACCGCGTCCGACAGACCATCCTCGTCGGTATCCGGGGGTGGCGTGCCGTCTTTAGGCTCGAAAACGCGTACATAATCGACCAGCATTTTTTGTGGGAAAGTGGTGGTGGCGTCGGGATATCCAGGCCAAATACCCCCCACTTCAACATTGAAGATCAAGAAGAAGGGCTTACGAAACGCGGCCAGTGTTGCACTGTCATCAATAGCAAACTGGTAGTAGAGAATATTATTGACGTACCACTTAATGTGGTTTGCTGTACGGATAATGCTGAATAAATTGAAGTCAGTGCTGAAATCCTCGCCCGTAAATTCCCCACCAACGTATGCGTGGGCGTATGGATTTGCAGAAAAATCGGCATTCCAGTGGACGGTGCCGTGAACGGTGTTTTCTTTTCCACCGCCACCCACCATCTCCATGATGTCAATCTCTCCGCTGTCCGGCCAGCCGACAGTGTCAAAATTTGACCCCAAGGACCATAGCGCAGGCCAGATGCCTTGACCTCTTGGTAGTTTCGCCCGTATGTCGACGCGGCCATAAGTGAAGTCAATAAGCCCCTGAGTTTTGACGCGTGAGGAGGTATAGCCCCCAGAGGATTCTTGTTTTGCTGTAATGGTCAGATAGCCATCTGCGACACCTGCGTTATCGGCTCGATAGTCTTGCCATTCATTGTTGCCCCATCCACCGCCACCCAGGTCGTGATTCCAGTAGTTGGTATTCAGTTCTGTTCCCGAAAACTCATCAGACCAGGCGAGATCAAAGTCGTCGTAAAAAAGAGGGGACTCATTGTTGCCCGGGTCGGCTGGTGGTCCCGCGGTTGGTGCACGCCAGCGCACGTTATCCAGTTGCAACACAGTGCGCGCTGCGCCTGTTGTCCAAATCACGAGTCCTGTATCGATCTTTGAAAGGTCCAGCCCCGTGTTTCGCAACTGACTGACTGGAATGTCAATTTGTTGCCAGATGTCACTGACTGTCTCGCCCACGACAATTTCTGCTGAGCCACAGGGGTAGACACAATCTACTTTTACAATAATGCTAGTTGGTCCAGTAGTGGACCGAACTTCGAAGGATATGTAGCCCTCCGAAAACTCAGAGAGGTCGCGCTCTTCCAGTGACTTAAAGAATAGACCCGCCAGAAGCTCGCTTTCTACCCACTCGATTTCTAGTACTTGGCCGCGGGATCCGTCAGAGATGACCTCCCAGGTGAGCGACGGGCAGGCCGCACCGCCGTCGTTGGCGCAATCGAACCCAAAATTATCATTAGCTTCGTCAAAACCTTGGATGCCGCCAGTCCAGAGGGGATCTACGGCGCCGTCCAAAAATACTGGTTGAACCACTTCCTCTTGACCATTTGCGGCGGCGATCGGTGTTTGGACCTGAAAACAGATAAAGCTGACGACCACTAGCCAGCGAAATACCGACAGCGAGGTACGTAGTGTGTTCTCGACGCGCTGCGCGGCGGCCAGCCAGAAACGGGCAGTGCGCGTTGCGGTGCACAACATCAGTCTCATTGGAGCTGTTGCTCGTCAGTGGTTGGGGCGATAGCGCTGGCCACCTGTGGCCGGCCCTGTCTCTTTGCTAATCGCAAAGTTCTGTAAGGCTTGGTCCCAAGTGAGGGTGGTGGTGTGTCCGGTTTGAGGGAAATTATTCACGATAACGCTGGCCTCCAAGCCTTTGGTAAAACTTCCTGTACTGAGTTGCGTGGTGCTGAATGTGACTCGATCGAATTCCACGCCGTCGGCCTTTATTATGGCAGTGTGTGTGCCAGAATTCAGCAATCCAAAATTGAACAGCAAACCGAAGCCATTATTGCTGTCTTCACACACGCTCCGGGTGTCTTCGCGCTCGGTGCCATATCCTGTGGCCAGTTGTGCGGCGCTATCAATTACGACAGTGACCTCTTTGGCATCGCAGTGCCAGCCAGAGAACAAGCTGATGCCACTCATCACCGCGCCCTCTGCCGGCACCTCCAGAGCGCCTTGAGTGCTGGTGCTGTTCGAATCGTTAGCTACGAGCGGATTGGTCCCGGCAGTTATTTCAGCTCCATCACCTATCCCGTCACCATCTGAATCGTAACTGAGTGGATCGGTGCCTACGCGCAGTTCGTCAGCGTCATTGAGACCATCTCCGTCAGAATCGGCGTTTTCCGGATCGGTACCGAGGCTGATTTCTTCGATATCAGATAATCCATCTCCATCGCTATCTCTTGGCGGAACCGTGTCCGACGGCTCAAAAATTCGAACGTAGTCTACGATCATTTGCTGTGGAAAAGACGTGGTCTCGTCTGGGTAGCCCGGCCAGTTTCCACCAACCGCCACGTTGAAAATCAGGAAGAAAGGTTTGCGAAAGGGTGCCCGGCTGGCGCTTTCATCAATATCAAAACGGTAGTAGGGGGCGTCATTTACGCGCCACTCAATGTCGTCCGCGGTCCTCAGAATACTGAAAACGTTAAAACTCGCACTGAAGTCATCTCCATAGTAGGCGCCGCCAACGTACGTATGGGAATAAGGCGCGCTGAGGCCGCCCACATTCCAGTGCACCGTCCCGTGAACGGTATCTTCGCGGCCGCTACCTCCGATCATTTCCATGATGTCGATTTCGCCGCTGTAAGGCCAGCCTACCTCACTGAAGTTGTTGCCCAATGCCCACAGCGCGGGCCAGATACCTTGCCCTCTTGGCAGTTTTGCGCGGATATCAACTCGTCCATACGTGAAGTCTACGAGCCCCTCGGTCTTGATGCGTGAGGAGGTGAAATTCTGGCCGCCGTAATTCTCTTTTTTGGCGGTGATGATTAGGTAGCCATCCGCTACGCTGGCGTTATCGCTACGGTAGTACTGCCACTCATTGTTCCCCCAGCCTCCGGAACCCGTGCCGATATTGTGATTCCAGTATCGATCATCAAGCCGGTTACCGGTGAACTCGTCGGACCAAACTAAGTCAAAGCCATCGTATGTTAACGGTGAGTCGGGGCCATTGTTCGCAGCGCCATTTTCCGACGGGTTGTCAGAATTGGGGCTCGTGTCATTGCTCGTGGTAATCCAGCGAACGTGATCGATCTCCAGTGTCGTGCCTTGATGATTGATGGGCCAGAAAACGAGGCCCGTATCGACTGCAGTTAGATCGAGACCCCCATCGACCAATAATGGCACTGCAACTGAGATCGTTTGCCACTCACTTGAGAGGGTCGCGCTTGTGCGAACTTCGCCTGACGTGCAAGGCCACACGCAATCAATTTTCATCGCGAGTCGAGCTGAGCCAGAAATGACCCTTGCATCAAACTGGATTGAGCCCTTAGAAAATTCGGTGAGATTTTGTGGCGTACGCGACTTAATGAATAGCCCTGCGGCCATGCCATTCGCTTGCCAAGTGGATTGCAGCACCAAACCACGTCCATCCGCGCTTTGCCATTGCCAGTCAACAGTTGGGCAGGCATTGCCCCCATCGTCGAGACAGACGTCGTAGTCGATGGCCTCGTCATAGGCACCCATCTCACCATCCCACGGCGGTAGCGTGGCTCCATCCTTTAGAACCAGCTCGACGCCGCCGTCCCCGGAGGCCAGTTGAATAAACAGAAGCGAAAAGCCCACTACTGCCACTCGCAACCAGATGGCTGATTGGGTGTTCCTAGGCCTGATTGTTATTGCGGCGCTCTTCACTTGAGCATTGTACCAATTTGTATTGCGGGGCTTGACCGTCAGTCATTCGAATTCGCGACTACTGGGGCCAAATATGGGTCATTCTGGGATCGATTGTGGCGCGGTTGAACAAGATAAGAGGATACGTGGTGCGTGTTACTCCGCTTCTTTCCACGTATCTTCGCGTTATGAGCGTTCATATGCACAGGGTCGCTTTTGAACTGTAAAGCAGTGATCCTGAGTGGAGACGATCGCACCTATAAAAAAGCCGGGCAGTGCCCGGCTTTTTTAACTGACTCAGGGGATTAGAAGTCCCACTGGAACTCCACGCCCGCAGTGCGATAGGTGCCGGGCGTCACAAATGCGCCACCAAATTCGGGTGCCATGATCACTTCGCCTACATATTCTTCGTCGAACAAGTTGCGAGCAAAAGCGGTCACTTTCCAGCGCTCACCACCCACGCTGACACGCAGGTTGGTGATGCCGTAGGCGTCAACCTTGGTCTTGCTGTAGCTGGTGGCTAAACCCCCAAACAACACGGCAGGTACTTCATATGGAAGTCCCTCAAAGTCATAGGACTTGGGTACATCCAGATCACTACCCTGAACAACGTGGTAGAAAACGTCCCCTTGATAGGCGTACTCGATCCTAGCCATCAAATTCAGGTTGCCGAAGTTCTGGTCCCAGGTCAGTGCCAAGTTCGCAGTAAATTCGGGGGCATTGGGGACATCGTTGCCGGCAACGTATGGGCGAACCGTCATGGCATCGATCTCTCCGTCAATTGTACTGTAGCCTGCGTCCAATCGAAGGCCATCCGTCATTTGCCAAGAACCGCCAATCTCGAAGCCCTGAATGGTGACTTCGTCAATCCCTTCAACAGTACGCAAGAGACCGAAAGGTCCTACGTAGAATTCGAAGAACTGCATGTCATCGACTTCGGTGTGGTAAGCCGCGGCGTTCAGCTGCAGTCTGCCGTCCAGCAGAGTGGAGCGGAAACCCACCTCAAAAGAGCTGGAGGTCTCTTCCTCGTAGATCTCGGGCGGTGCCACGGGCAGACCGTCGGGGTTAACCAGGAACAGGCTGATGGTTTCGGTGCCGCCCAAATTGTTGAAGCCGCCCGTCTTAAAGCCCACTCCCCAACTGCCAAACAAAGTAGTGTTATCTGAGAGGTCATAAGTCAGACTAACCTTAGGCTGGATCGCGTCGAACTCTTCGCTACGATCAGCAACGCGCTCGCTGACCGCGCCAGTGCTGAGGTCAATAAAGGCTGGGTTCCAAGGTGTGCCGCCAAGTGGTGCGCCATTCAAGGTACAGCCGGCCTCAAAGAAGGCCCCGCAGTAGTCGATATTGGTCGAGACGTAGCCATCAGCCGGGCTCGGTACTGCGTTCGATACCTCCCGATCCTCAATGTCGTATCGAACTGCGAAGGATAATTCCATGCGATCGGTAATGTCATAGTTAATGGAGCCAAAACCAGACAGTACGGTTGTTTCGAAGTCGTCCAATACCAAAGCATCGGTGAGCTCGTTGACGAAAGAACGGGGCAGTTGCGCGCGACCGTCATCTTCGAGCTGCGCCACACCGACGCGGCGATCGATATGTAGGAAGTACATACCAGCTTGCCAGCGCAGCCGCTGGTCGGCGTCCGAGGTCCACTGTAGCTGGAAGCTCAAGTCGCGCTGGTTTCGCTCCTGATACTGATAGCCGTCGCAGGTCGTGGGGCTGTAAGGGGGCAAAAATCTACCTGCAGCAGTCCCGTCAAGGTTGAATGTGGGCTGCTGCATTGGCGTCGAATCGCCCAAGAAGATTGATCGCGCTGCAGCTGATTCTTGGCAATGGCTGAGGTTGTCATAGAAGCCGAATGCGCCTGATGTGCCGTCAGCCAGGAAGTACTGATCTTGGTCAGAGAAGAGTGCCCACGCGGTTAGGGTGCCAGAGTCGAACTGCTTGTCGACTTTGACGGAAAGCTCGATTGTCTCTTGCTCATTCTCTGGATCGACGTTGGGACTGTACACCCATTCAAAGTCATTTACGTCTATCGAGGCGGCAGTGTTATCCACGCCGAAGCCAGTTACGCCCTCCAGTGCGCCAACAAAAAATGGCAGCTCAAAAGCCGCGTTGAACGAGATTGAGGCAGCTGAGACCTCTGATACGCGAAGTTTGGTATCGATCGTCATGGTGTCACTGACATCCCAGACCAATCGACCGCTGACACCGGTTTCCTCGTAATCATTGACCACGTCGTCTCTGAGGTAGACATTTTCGAGGAAGCCGTCTGTCTGCCGGTAGTTGAAGGTCAGGCGACCCGCTACATCCTCACCGAGCCCGCCAGCCACCGTCGCCATGCCATAGTACGTGCCGTACTCGGCTGCGCCGACTT
>JBELDB010000084.1:0-7266 GCA_042094525.1 Congregibacter sp.
CCACTGCAAACAGGCCTTCTCGCGTACCGTTTAAGGGTAAGACGTGTCGGTCAGCATCCAGTGTTGGAAGATGGAAACGACGCTCTAGCCAAGCTCCGATGGCAGCCCGCAGTTCGGGTCGGCCCGCCGTGGCGGGGTATCGTGCCACCAGAGCGGCGTGCTCGCTCAACAGATCTGTCACCTTTTTGGGCGGAGCGTGTTGGGGCTCACCAATGGTGAGCGGAATGACCTCACGATGGGGGTGGGATAGACCCTCAAAGAGTTGCCCGAGCTTTTCAAAGGGGTAGGGGTGCAGGGTATTCAAGCCGGTATTCAAATACTCAGCTCCGATATCGCGCTGTCTTTCTGTTGATCAGTACCCAACGCCTCGATGAGCTCGCTTTCAAGCTTGGTAAGTAAGGTCTCCTCTCGGAGCTGTCCGCCATCTGCATTGGCGAGGAAAAAGATATCCTCGACCCGCTCGCCCAAGGTTTGGATTTTCGCGCCTTGGACAGAGACGTCGTGGCGAGACAGCACCGACCCTACCCGTGCCAAGAGTCCAGGTCGATCAGCGGTGGTGATCTGGAGAGTGGTCAGATGGCTGGTTGCATCCTGTGAAAACTCGACAGAGGTCGGAATGGTAAAGGCTTTAACGGTTCTCGGCGTATGTCGGGAAACCGCTTTCAGCTCGGGTTCGCTGAGATGCAGGCGAATTCTGTCTTCGATCTCCTGAAATGTATCTGGGTGACTGTCCAGAGAGGATCCGTCACTCTTTAAGACAAAAAACGTATCGAGGGTGCTGCCGTCAGCGTCACTGTAGATACGTGCGTCGTGGATAGTGAGATCCAGCGTTTCCAGTGCCGCGCAGATCCGGGCGAAGGTACTGGGCTCGTCGAGCGTGTGCACAAATATCTGGGTCGCGTTACCAATAGGCGATTCGCTGGCCTGCCTCACCAGCACCAGTGCGCCTCGCTCGTGATGGTGGTCGGCAATAGCCTCAGTGTGCCAGGCAATATCCTCGGCGCGTTCCCGGAGAAAATAGTCCTCGCCTCGTGTGGCCCACAGTCCTTCAAGTTCATCCTCTAGGAAGCCGCGATATTCCAGCGCATCGGCGGCACTGCGTTTTGTCTCCCGGATGACCTCCTCCCGGTCAAGTGGATTCTCTAGGCCGCGGCTCAGGGCTCGACGGGTTTCGGTATATAGCTGGCGCATCAGCGACGAGCGCCATGCGTTCCAGAGCTCTGGGTTCGTGCCGGCGATATCGGCTACTGTCAGCGTGAAGAGGTAGTCAAGCCGCTCCTCGGTCACCACAATCTCGGCAAAGTGCTGGATTTCCTCAGGGTCGGATATATCCCGACGTTGGGCGAAGTGGCTCATCAAGAGATGATTCTTCACGAGCCAGACAATCAATTCGCTGTCGGATTGTGACAAACCGTGATCAACACAAAACGTCTGGGCGTCTACCGCGCCCAGTTCCGAGTGATCGCCGCCCCGACCTTTGCCGATGTCGTGGAATAGTGCGGCGATGTAGAGCAGCGTGGGGTCCCTCAAGCGGCGAGCAATCCGGGTTGATACCGGAAAACGGTCGGTGTAATCGGCGCGCATAAAGCGGCGGGTGTTGGCGATGACCTCTGTCGTATGCGCATCCACCGTATACGCATGGAAAAGATCAAATTGCATTTGTCCGATGATCTTGCCAAAAGCCGGCAGGTAGCGCCCCAGAACACCGTGGCGTGACATACGCCTGAGCTGTTTGGTCATGTTGTGGGGGACACCCAGCACGGCCATAAATAAGTCACGGTTCGCCTGTGAGGCGCGGAAATCGTCATCGATCAGGGGCGAATCCCGGCGCAGCAGACGCTGGGTGTTAGGTTCAATACGATCCACCAACGGATCATTGCCAATCAGCACAAATAGCCGAAGAAGATTGCTGGGGTTCTCCTGAAATACGGTGTCGTGTCTGGCTCTGATTCGACTGTCGCTGACCTCGAAATCATCATCGATGACACGCACATCGGAGTCGGGAGCATCGGCCAGGCGATGCTCAAACACCTCTATTAGTAACTCATTGAGTTGGCCAAGCGTCTTCATCCAGCGGTAGTAAACCTGCATGAACTGCTCAACCGCCAGTGTGTCACCGTCGACCATGCCCCATAGTGCCGCGAGTTTTTTTTGATGGTCAAAAAGGAGCCTGTCGTCGGCGCGCCCCGTCATACTGTGTAGCGCAAAGCGCACCTGACTGAGAAACTCCTGGCCATTTTTCAACTGGTCGCGTTCAGTCTCGCTCAGGAAATCAGGTTCGTTGACCTCGCAAAGACCCACGCCGAAGCATCGCAGCGTGATCCATTCGATGACCTGCAGGTCACGCAGTCCACCCGGGGAGCTCTTAATATTAGGCTCCAAGGCATACTCGGTGTTGCTGTAGCGATCATGGCGATTTTGTTGTTCGCCCAACTTGCCGCGGATAAAGTCGTTGGGTGACCACATAGCGGAGGGGTTGATGATGTCTGCTAGCTCGATTATCAGAGAGGTGTCGCCCTCCAGATGCCGAGATTCCATCATGGTGGTCACTACGGTCAGATCTTCTCTCGCCAGCGCTTCGCACTCGGACAATGTCCTGACGCTATGCCCGATTTGAAGCCCCGTATCCCAGAGGCTCGTTACAAACTGTTCCAGTTGGCGAGCTGTGTCGGCGTCTGGGGTCTCTCGGGTCAGGATTAACACGTCGATATCAGACTGCGGGAACAACTCGCCTCTGCCGTAACCACCGACGGCAATCAATGCCGCTGCCGGTTGTTCACCCACGTATTCCAACCACAGTCGCGTGAGCACCGCGTCGACCACGTCGCTGGTTTGTTGGAGGAACGGCGCGATCGCCTTGCCGGGCGCAAAGCTGTCAGCTAGCGCCTCTCTTGCTGCCTGAAGGAACCCCCGGGCTGCCAAAGCAGGGTTGGTGTCCTGCGATAGGAAAGAGTCGAACGGGGGGATGGACGCGACCGGCAGTGCCTCAGAAGGGAAAGGTTTCATCCTGCCTCCGGGTGAGCACCTCGCAACCCGATTCGGTCACAACGATGGTGTGCTCCCACTGTGCGGAGAGTCGGCCATCCCGCGTGGTCACGGTCCAGCCGTCCCTCGCATTCAGCTTAGTGTAGCGCTTGCCCGCATTGATCATGGGTTCCACCGTAAAGGTCATGCCCTGCTCTAATTTCAGACCGGTGCCAGGTTTGCCGTAATGGAGCACCTGCGGTTCTTCATGGAAAACCTGGCCGATGCCGTGGCCGCAATATTCCCTGACGACAGAGTAGTAGTTGGACTCAGCATGCTGCTGAATCACATGGCCCAGATCGCCCAGCGCGGCGCCGGGTTTAACCAGCGCCAATGCCTGATACAGGCATTCTTGGGTGGTCCGCATCAGACGCTCAGCATGGGGGGCAACGTCACCCACGCCGACCATAATACTGGTGTCGCCATGCCAGCCGTCTTTGATCACCGTGACGTCGATGTTAATGATGTCGCCATTTCGCAATTTCTTGCTGTCAGAGGGAATGCCATGGCAAATCACCTCGTTCACCGAGGTGCAGATCGATTTGGGGAAGCCTTTATAATTGAGCGGGGCAGGGATCGCTTTTTGCACGTTCACGATGTGATCGTGACAAATTCGGTCAATTTCACCGGTCGTCATACCCACTTCGACCTGAGGTCCAATCATTTCTAGCACCTCGGCAGCCAGCCGACCTGCTTCGCGCATGGCGTCGATCTCAGTGTTGGTTTTGGGTATGACGGTGCTCATCAGCGGCTGCCGGCGGTATTGGATCCAGAGGGAGCGAGAGTGTAACCGACTCTGAGGTCCTTTTGGGGCGCGCTTTTACTGTCTGGGCGCCTGTGGTATAAAGCGCGCCGCTGGAGCGATCCGGCAGGCCAATAATGGCAAATAGCACGCCCCCTCGCAGTTGCGGACCCGGGTGCCGGTTTCCGGTTGGAGTCGCAGGAAGGGGCGGAAGGTTAACCCAAACAGAGAGTTTGACTATGACGCAGGTAAGCATGCGTGACTTGCTGCAGGCAGGTGCGCACTTCGGACACCAGACCCGTTTCTGGAACCCCAAAATGGATCAATACATTTTTGGGGCACGCAATAAAATCCACATTATCAATCTCGAGCACACCGTGCCCGCCTTTAACGACGCGTTGAACACAGTCAAGCGTCTGGCCGAGAACAAGAATCAGGTGATGTTTGTCGGCACCAAGCGCGCCGCTGGCAAGATCGTTGCAGAGCATGCGCGGCGTTGCGGTATGCCTTTTGTCAGCCATCGGTGGTTGGGCGGCATGCTCACTAACTACAAAACCATCCGTTCTTCGATCAAGCGCCTACGTGAACTTGAGGAACAGGAGCGAGATGGGACCTTCGCGAAGCTGACCAAAAAAGAGGCGTTAATGCGCTCTCGCATGAAGGAAAAGCTTGAGCGGTCCATTGGCGGTATCAAAGAGATGTCCGGCCTGCCCGATGTGCTTTTTGTTGTCGACGTGGACCACGAGCGGATTGCTGTGACTGAAGCCAACAAGCTCGGCATCCCGGTCATAGGCATTGTCGATACCAATAGTAACCCCGATGGCGTTGATTACGTGATCCCGGGTAACGACGACGCGATCCGCGCCATTAAGCTGTACGTGACAGCAGTGGCTGACGCAGTGCTCGCGGGTAAGGCGGCGGCGGGGGAAGTGGTTTCAGCGGATGAATTCGTTGAAGTGACCGAGCCTGCGGCTGAGACCAGTGAGCCAGCAGAAGTAGCTGAAGTAGCAGCGCCCGAGGCTGTAGCAGCGCCCGAGGCTGAAGCAGCACCCGAGGCTGAAGCAGCGCCCGAAGCTGAAGCAGCGCCCGAGCCGGTTGAGGCAGCCGCTGAGGCCAGCGCCGAAACGGACCAGGACGCGTCTGCTGAAGCAGGTGCGGCGGACGAGGAAGCCGAGAAACCCGCGTCTTAACGCGCGAGTCGGCTTTATTGCGGGGTCTCTATGACCCCCGGAACCATCATTGATTTTGTCGTCCCCAGGGGCGGCGTTATGAGGAAAAAACATGTCTGCGGCATTGGTTAAGGAACTGCGCGAGAGGACTGGTTTGGGCCTGATGGAGTGCAAAAAAGCGCTCTCAGAGGCGGGCGGAGATATTGACGCCGCCATTGAGGCGCTCCGTAAGTCCAGCGGCATGAAGGCTGCCAAGAAAGCCGGTCGAACGGCGGCGGACGGTGTCGTTGCCATGCAGATTGCGGATGATGGCAGTTTCGGAGCAATGGTCGAGATTAATAGCGAAACCGACTTTGTGGCTCGAGACGATAACTTTCTGACCTTTGTTCGCAGCGTGGTGGGTAAGGCGTTTGAACAGCGTATTGCCGATGTGAACGTTTTGGCGGAAGGCGATACTGAAGAGGCCCGGCAGGCGCTGGTGCAAAAGATTGGGGAGAACATTAGCGTCCGTCGCGTGGCGACCCATGAGGCTGACGCAGGTGTTATTGGCGGTTATGTCCACGGTAATAATCGCATCGCAGTGTTGGTCTCGCTCAAAGGGGGATCTGAAGAGCTCGCCCGCGACGTCGCCATGCACGTTGCAGCCGTTAACCCTCAGGTTGTCTCACCCGATGACATGCCGAAGGACTTGGTCGCCAAGGAGAGAGAGATTTACTCTGCTCAAGCTGAGGATTCAGGCAAGCCGCCGGAAATCGTGGAAAAAATGATAGACGGCAGAATTCGTAAATTCCTGTCAGAAAACAGCCTGACCGAACAGGCCTTTGTCAAAGATCCCGATATGACGGTTGGCAAGCTGGTCTCGCAGGCCGATGCCGAAGTGCTGGGCTTTACCCGCTTTGAGGTAGGGGAGGGTATCGAAGTCGAGAAAGTCGATTTCGCCTCGGAAGTCGCCGCGCAACTCGGCGGCTAAGTCCGGCGCAACACTCTCAGATCGATCGCGGCGAACTGATATGCCGCGATGATAAGAATCACCAAGGTTTCCGTGTGAACGGGGACCCCCCATTCAGGTAGCATGACGGATGCGGGTTCAATAGGTAGAGAGAGGCGTGAATGGCGGCGGACAAGGTGTACAAGCGCATACTGCTCAAATTGAGCGGTGAAGCGCTAACCGGCCAAGAAGCCTTCGGTATCGATCCCAAAATACTGGATCAACTGGCCCTTGAAATCGGCCAGCTCGTCGGTATTGGCGTGCAGGTTGGGCTCGTGGTGGGTGGCGGCAACCTTTTCCGTGGCGCAGCGCTCAATGCTGCGGGGCTCGATCGGGTAACAGGTGATCACATGGGCATGTTGGCCACGGTAATGAATGCTTTGGCACTTCGTGATGCCTTAGAGCGATCCAACATCGCCACGCAGGCAATGTCGTCTATTCCGATGAGTGGTGTGGTAGAGCACTATGACCGGCGCAAAGCGCTCAGGGCGCTGTCCAACGGTGATGTGGTGATATTTGCCGCAGGTACCGGTAACCCGTTTTTTACGACTGACTCTTCAGCCTGTCTGCGAGGTATTGAGGTCAAGGCAGATGTAGTGCTGAAGGCCACAAAAGTGGATGGGGTTTACAGCGCGGACCCGGTGACAGATCCGGACGCCGTGAAGTACGACGTGTTGACCTATGACGAAGTGCTCGATAAGAAGCTGGGTGTGATGGATCTGACTGCCATCTGCCTGGTGAGAGATCACGATATGCCAGTCAGAGTCTTCGATATGGCTCAGCGGGGCGCACTTCTTAACATTGTGCGTGGCGGGGATGAGGGTACGCTGATTCAGGCATGACCGGTCAACTCGCCGCGCCGAGAGCAGAAAATAGAGTCTAGGATCTAGCATGATTGATGACATTAAACAGGAGACCGAGGAGCGCATGGGTAAAGCGCTTGAGGCGCTCTCCCACAACTTCAATAAAATCCGCACCGGCCGCGCACACCCCAGTTTGCTGGATAGCATCCGGATTGAGTATTACGGCGCGGAGACGCCACTCAATCAGTTGGCAAACATCAATATTGAAGACGCCCGTACGCTGAGTGTGGTGGCTTTCGACAAGGCCATTACGCCAGATGTTGAGCGCGCCATTATGAAGTCAGATCTGGGGCTGAACCCTGCGACGGCGGGCGACGTTATCCGCATTCCCATGCCGGTCCTGACCGAGGAGACCCGCAAGGGCTACATCAAGCAGGCGCGCAGCGAAACAGAGTCAGCGCGGGTATCAGTGCGTAACGCGAGACGCGATGGCCTCGGTATGCTCAAGGAGTTGCTAAAGGAGAAAGAGATCTCCGAGGA
>JBELDB010000085.1:0-4543 GCA_042094525.1 Congregibacter sp.
GTGACTGATATCCAGAGAACAGCGCCATCCAGAGCCCCTGAATCAGGGGTGCCGGTGAGTCCGGGTGGGCAGCAAGTGCCAGCGCGCGCACCACGTCTGGCTGAAAGGCGGCGGCATAGAGCGTGCCGGAGAGGGTGCATATCAGGATGGCGGGATAGGCGGGCACCCGCAAATAGATGAGCGCCAGCATCATTGCGAGAGGCGAGAGTACCCAGGAGGAGATCGCGAATTGGCTGGCTAAGGCAGTGCGGATCTCGGTGATGTTCTCGGGCGTGGCGGCCCCCTCACTGCCAATGAATGAAAAAATGACGAGTGCCGCAACAAAGGCGGGCACGGTGGTCCACAGCATGTTTTTGATGTGCTCAAACAGATCCACGCCTACCGCTGCCGCGGCCAGATTGGTGGTATCTGAGAGCGGCGAGAGCTTGTCGCCAAAATAGGCGCCCGAGATGACAGCGCCGGCCGTGATCGCGGGCGATAGCGAGTAGGTGGTGGCGATACCCATGAGGCCGATGCCCAGCGTGCCGGCGACGGTCCATGAGCTACCCAGGCTCAGCGAGGCCAGCGCACAGATGGCGGCGGATGCCGCGTAAAAGAAGCCGGGGTCCAGCAGCTGCACACCGTAATAGATCATGCCCGGCACGGTGCCACTGATAATCCAGCTGCCAATTAGCGCGCCCACAGAGAGCAGAATCATCATGGGCATGATCGATACGGTGATCGCGCCGACCATGCCTTCCTGAATCGCCTGCCAGCTCATACCGCGTCGCCAGCCCACCAGCATGGTCGCTGCCGAGGCAATAATCAGAGCAACTTGGTTGGGTCCGTAGGATGCGTCCGAGCCAAACAGCGCCACCGAGGCGGAGAGGAGTAGAACCAGCAGCGCGATCGGCGCAAGGGACAGCAACATAGGCAGTGAATCAGTCGGGGCGATACCCCGGCTTGGTCATGGTGATTTGATAGGTGCCAATAATGCGCTCGCGGAAGCCCCCCTCGCAATAGCTAAGGTAGTAGCGCCACATATTGATAAACCGGTCGTCAAAGCCCATACCACGGACCTGATCGAGCCGCTCCAGGAAAACCTCGTGCCAGGTGCTCAGCGTGTCGGCGTAGTCCTGGGTAATGTCGCGCAGGTGACTCATCTGCATATCTGTCATGCGCGCTAATGCATCGTTAATGACGGTGAGTGAGGGCAGGCATCCGCCGGGGAAAATATAGCGCTTGATGAAGTCCACAGAGTCACGGGCTTGCTCGTAGCGTTGCTCGGTCATGGTGATGGCCTGAATGACCGCCTTACCCGTGGGCTTGAGTAGCCTGCTGACCTTCTGAAAGTAGGTGTCGTAGAACTGATGTCCCACGGCCTCAATCATTTCGATAGACACCAGCTTGTCGAACTCACCGGTGAGATCCCGGTAGTCATCAAATAGCACGGTGATGCGGTCTTGCAGCCCGCGCTGAGCCACCTCCTCTACGGTGTAGTCAAATTGCTCTTTAGAGATGGTGGTGGTCGTCACTCGACAGCCGTAGTGTTCGGCGGCATAGATGGCCATGCCACCCCACCCGGTGCCTATTTCGACCAGATGATCCTCGGGCTTGAGTTCAAGATCCTCACAGATCAAATGTAACTTGTGCTGCGAAGCTGCAGCTAGATCACTACCGGGGGTAGGGAAGACCGCAGACGAATACATCATGCTCGGATCGAGAAACAGAGAGAAAAAGTCGTTGCCAAGGTCGTAGTGTGCCGAGATGTTTTCTCGCGAACGCCTTGATGTGTTGCGTCGCGCCCAGTGATTCAACTTGAGCGCAACACGAGCGAGGAAATGCTGCCGGTCTGACATCGCTTCAAGCATTGCCATGTTGGCGCTGAAGGCGCGCGTGACGGCGGTTAGGTCCGGGCTACTCCAGATGCCCTCAATAAAGGTTTCACCTGCGGCGATACTCCCCCCGGTCAAAACACGTCGATACAGGTCGCTGTCATGGACGTGTACCTCTGCGTGGGGTGCGGAGGGGTCGGACTTGGAGCCAAAAACAAGCGTCTCACCCTCTTCTTTAAGTGTCAGCGAGCCGGCCTGGAGCTTGGCCAAGACCTTGAGCATCAGCGAGCGTGCCAGCCCTCCTTGCCTGTCGGAGAAAAGCATCGGCAATTTGGAGATGTTCTTGACGCTGTATTCGCTCATGCGGACCCTCTCTCTAAAACCACGTGGAGTCGACGGTTACGTTAGTGCGTTCGCTTCGGATGAGCGTGCAGGCTGACGCCTTTTAAAAATAGACGCAAGGCCTCCCAATAAATTCCGGCGGCGACTTTGACGGTCATAAACGGGTAGGCGAGGATCGCGCGGCGTGCGCTGCGAGCAGTGAGCGGCTCTGCGGCGAGAGACAGCACGGCGTCGAAAATACGATGGCCGTCCTCAAAGAGCGCAATGTGAATGTCGAGGTCATCCCCGGGGACATTGCTGTACCAGCGGTAGGTCATGTTCATGGAATTGAAGGGCGAGACATGGAGTGCTTTCTGGAACTCGGTCGCCAGAGGCTGGTCAGCATCAGGCGCTTTGAGCACATAGCTATGGCGCTCACCCCAAGGGGTGTTGGTGACTTCTGCCACCACATATTGCAGCTGCTTCCCGGTGGCGTCGTAGCAGTAGTAAACGGCAATCGGATTGTTCTGATAGCCAAAATATCGCCAGTTGGCCAATAGATAAATCCGCCCGGCGTGGTCTTCCCCCGTTTCTTCCTTAATGCGTTGGCGAACGGCGTCAGCGAGCGGCAGCTCGGGTGAGCCCAGAAAGTCGCGCCGCAGGAACCTTGCTGGTGCCCATCGCGCGCTTGACCATAACGGCAGGTGCGCAGTGAGCTCATGCAGCGTCTCCAGCTCTACAAAGGGCATGAACACCTTGTAGGAGAAGGCGTGTTTCTTGGGGGAGTAGCGGGCGTGGCGAAGTGTGCCCCAGTAAAGCTTGGCCGTCACGCCGCCATCTGCGCGGCCGCGCACAGATTCTCGGCCACGCGAAGCCCGCTGCTCAGACCGTCTTCGTGGAACCCATTTTGCCAGTAAGCGCCGCAGAACCATGTGCCGTTTTGCCCGTTGATATTGCCCCATCGTTGCTGGGCTTCCATACCCGCCAGTGTGAACTGCGGGTGGGCGTAATTAAAGCGGCCCAGAATCCGATGGGGGTTAATAGAGGCGGTGTCATTGAGCGTCACGCAGAAGGTCTCAGGTGCATCCAGGCCCTGCAGAATATTCATGTTGTAGGTGACGGTGGCGCGCCCGCTGCCTGGCTTTAGGCGATAATTCCAGCTCGACCAGGCACGCTGTGTCCTGGGCAGCAGCCGCTTGTCAGTGTGGAGGATCACTTCGTTGTCCCGGTAGGGGAGCGCCCCAAGCACCGACCGCTCAGACTCGGTGGGATCACCAAGCATGCCGAGGGCCTCGTCTGAGTGCGTGGCGATCACGACTTCATCAAACTCGCGTTGCAGGCCATTAGTGAAATGCACCACCACCGGCTTGCCGGGAGGGCGAAGGATTTTCTCCACACGCATGCGTGTGTGAACAGAGTCGGCAAACCGCCGCGTTAGCGGCGCGAGATATTCCCGGCTGCCACCCTCTACAACGCGCCACTGCGGCCGGTCTTTAAGCGACAGTAAACCGTGGTTTCGGAAGAAACGGATAAAAAATTCGACTGGAAAATCTTGTGCGTCCTCGAAGTCTGCCGACCAGATCGCGGAGGTCATCGCTAACAAATAACTGCGACTGAAATGCGCACCGAAGCCGTGACGCTGCAGATACTCGCCCAGCGTCTGGTCTTGAGGCAGGTTTCCGCTCTCTAGGTCAGCGATTGCGAGTTTGTTAAAGCGCAGGATCTCTCTGATCATATTGAGAAAGCTGGGTGAAAGTAAATTACCCCGCTGAGCAAATAAGGTATTGAGATTGTTGCCGGCGTATTCGAGCCCGCTTGTTTCGTCGCAAACAGAGAAACCCATGGAGGTGGGCTTGCTGGCGACACCCAACTCGCTAAACAGGTCGATCATGTTCGGGTAGTTGCGATCGTTATAGACAATAAAACCGGTGTCGATCGCAAAGCGACGGGCGCCAATCTGCACATCGTAAGTGGCGGTGTGGCCGCCAATGCGATCTCGGGCTTCAAAGATATCAACGCGGTGGCCGCGCTTGACGAGTTGGTGAGCGCATCCCAGCCCGGAGATGCCCGCTCCAATGACTGCAATATGCATTGCTGACGACCTCCGGCCACCAGACAGGGAATGGTTGAAGCTGTTACGGCTCCCGAACAGCGACGGATCAGCCTAAAAAGGCGGCCCCTGACAGCTACCCACTGGCTAACATCTTCGTCAAATAACGTGATGGACGAGGTATCAAGGTGTTGCCACTGCGTGTATCCTAGCCAACCGGGATGATGGTTTGACCTTTTATGGCAAACAACAAAGATGCAAGTAACGCTCCTGCAGCGAACGGTAACGGGAAGTGGAATATCCCTACCGGCCGCCGCACGGATGAATGGAGCGAAGCGCTGGTGCTGGTCGGCGAAAG
>JBELDB010000085.1:4643-7235 GCA_042094525.1 Congregibacter sp.
TGGCTTCCGACGACTTCGAGCTGGAAAGTGAGGAGGAGGAGTCTTTTGTGGTGCTGCACACCCGTCGGGGTGCCGAGCGGGTCAGGGAGCTTCTGGGCGAATTGCCGCCTGATCAGGCGCAAATCCTCGCCAAGGTGTACATGGAAGGTAAGTCTCACTCGGAGGCCGCAGCAGAGCTAGACTTGCCGCTGGGCACGGTGAAATCGAGGGTACGCCTTGCCATCCAGAAGCTGCAGGGGTTAATGGAGGCGTAAGCACGATGGCAAACCCCCAGAAAGTCACAAGTTTATTGGTGTTGGGAAGTAAACCGTTTGCCCGTAACCCTCGTAACGTCATTGTTAACAAAAGTGGTTTGGAATAGAGAGCAATGGCGCAACATCACCCCCCAACAGATTTTTTGACGGAGTACGCAGCCGGCGTGCTGCCCGTCGCCCAGTCCGCCTGCGTGGCAGCGCACCTGAGTTATTGTCAGCGGTGCCGTCAGGCAGTGGAAAGGCTCCAAGACATTGGCGGCGCCCACTTTGAGCAGCTCGACCCGCAGCCAGTGGGTGACTCGTTGCTCGAGCGCGTCATGGCACGTCTCGATGATCCCGAGCCTTTGCGTTACGCCCCAAGCGAGACGTCAGAAACCCAGCTTCCCGGACTGCTCGATCGTTTGATCAACGGAGACTATGCGGATCTGGTGTGGAAGCGGGTCACGCAATCCTTAAGCATCAGTTATCTTAAAACTGGCGACCCCAATCACGAGTTCGCTTTATATCGCATCGCTGAAGGTGGCCGCATCCCCGAGCACACCCACGGTGGAAGCGAAATGACGCTTGTACTGCGCGGTGGCTTTGCCGATGAGAGCGGTGAATACCATCAGGGCGATTTTCTCGTCCGGGAAGGATGGGATAAGCACACCCCGGTTGCACTGGAAGGTGAAGAGTGTATTTGTCTGGCGGTGCTTGATGCGCCCCTTAAATTTACCCGGTTGCGACACCGCTGGCTCAACCCGCTACTAAAACTCCACGCGGGCTGATCCTCTTCCGATTCGTCTCCAGTGTGTCTGTGGGGCCTTACTCCTGCCAAGCAAAGCAAGCGCCGTAACCATCAGCCGACTGGAAATCCAATAACACCGGGATCGAGTTGATCCTGAAAAAACCAGGCGAACTTTACTATGCAATTAGTCATACCCTGTGAAACCCAACCGGGAGAGAATCGCGTCTCTGCGACTCCCGAGACGGTGAAAAAGTTGGTGCGGCTCGGTGCAGATGTAGTCGTTGAAGCGGGTGCGGGCACAGGTGCCGGCATCAGTGATGCAGACTACGAAGCAGCGGGCGCCAGCATCGGTTCCGATCGATCAGCGCTGCTTGGCAGTGCAGATATGGTGTTGCGACTGCGCAAACCCGAAATGGATGAGATCAGTCAGCTGAAGGCTGGCTGTATTCATGTCTCTTATCTTGACCCCTTCAACGAGAAGGATTTGATCAAAGCCTTTGCCAGCCAGAACGTGACGGCAGTGAGCATGGAAATGATTCCTCGCTCAACCCGCAGCCAGAAGATGGACGCACTGAGTTCCCAGGCAAACCTCGCGGGTTACATGGCGGTCATGTTGGCGGCTAACAACATGCCCAGCATCATGCCCATGATGATGACGCCAGCGGGCACATTGAAGCCCGCCAAGGTGTTCATTATCGGCGCAGGGGTTGCCGGCCTACAGGCCATCGCAACCGCCAAGCGCCTCGGTGCTAGGGTCACTGCGTTTGACACGCGCCCGGTCGTAGCTGAACAGGTGGAGTCTTTGGGTGGGAAGTTCCTCCAGATCGATTTAGGCGATACCGGCCAGACTGCCGATGGCTATGCCAAAGAACTCACCCCTGAGCAGGTTGAGATGCAGCGTCAGGCACAGAAGGCCGTGATCGGAGATTCAGACGTGGTGATTACCACGGCGCAGGTCTTCGGCCGCAAGCCCCCGGTATTGGTGACAGCCGATATGGTCGAGGGTATGTCCCCCGGTTCGGTGATTGTTGATATGGCCGCTGAAACCGGCGGTAACGTCGAAGGCTCAGTTCCTGATGAGGTGGTGAACGTTAACGGTGTGACTATCGTGGGTACCGCCAACCTCGCTAATCTGGCTCCACGCGATGCGACCCAGATGTACGCGAGCAACATGTTCAATCTGGTGGAAGATACTTGGGACGAGGAGGCCAAGCAGTTTGTGCTCGACCTCGAGAACGACATTCTCCCCGGCTGCGTGATTACCCACGGCGGTGCGGTCGTTCATCCCACCATTAAAGAAATCATCGAGGGGGGCAACTGATATGTCCGGTGCAGAGTATTTGCTGTTTATCCTGATGTTGTCGATCTTCCTCGGCTTCGAACTGATTAACAAAGTCCCAGCCACGTTGCACACCCCGTTGATGTCGGGTGCGAATGCCATCTCGGGCATTACGGTGGTCGGTGCGGTTGCATTGGCCGGCACGGGCAACGAGAACGTGGCCATGTGGCTAGGTGTTGGTGCCGTGACGCTTGCTAGCATCAACGTTGTGGGTGGCTACATGGTGACCGACCGCATGCTCGGCTTCTTCAAGAAGAAGGAGGACTGATCAT
>JBELDB010000086.1:0-7116 GCA_042094525.1 Congregibacter sp.
ATCTCTCTGGCGGGCTCATGAATAGGCATTGGCTTACTCTTCAGAGGTGTGTTGAGTGATATCGACGTGCTTGGCGCTGGCATTGGCGTTGGTGGCGCGGCCAGCGCGCTTCAATGTTATGACAAAACGGACTCTGTGCGGGCGTTAGTCGATGTCTAAAAACAGGCAATTACAGCAACAGCAGTATCCAAACACTCCTGACTTCACCGCGACCCCCAGCCTTTGCGAAGACAGATGGCTCCGGTGTTATATTTCGACGAGTGTGGCTTCGAGTCACAGGTTTTGCCTGAGCCTTGCCTAGGATGTTGCCGCAAAAGATGTTCAGCTTCAGCGGCCTTGAGGAAAAGAAATTGAAAGCAGCGGTGTGTCGTGAAGTTGGCCAACCACTCTCTATCGAGGAGGTGGCCATTGCTGAGCCTGAGTGGGGTGAAGTGAAGGTAAAGCTGATCGCCTGTGCTATCTGCCACAGTGACATTATGTTCATTGATGGCCATTGGGAGGGAGCGCTTCCAGCAGTTTATGGGCATGAGGCGTCTGGTGTTGTTGAGTCAGTAGGTCCGGGCGTGACTAATATCTGTGTTGGAGACCATGTGGTAGTCACGCTCATTCGGTCCTGTGGAGACTGCCACTATTGCTCGCGTTCGCTAGAAACCCAATGTGAGAAAACGTTCTCGCTCGATGAGAACAGCCCGCTATCAGATCCTGCGGGAGCCACCATTGGGCAAGGGCTGAATGCCGGTGCCTTTGCCGAGTATGTCGTTGTGGAAGAGAGTCAGGTATGTGGTATTCCGCGGGAGTTGCCGCTGGATGTTGCATCCATGTTGGGCTGCGGGGTGCTGACAGGGTTTGGCGCAGTTGCGCATACGGCAGACCTCCCGCCAGGTAGCACTGTCGCTGTCATCGGCTGTGGTGGCGTTGGCATCAACAGTATTCAGGCAGCAGCGTTCAAAGGTGCGCAATGTGTGATTGCTATTGATGTCGTGGACGAAAAGTTAGGAAAAACCCACCTTTTTGGTGCGACGCACGCGTTAAACAGCAGCGCTCAGACCTTCACCGAGGATGTGCTCGCGGTGACCGAGGGCCGCGGCCCAGACTTTGTCTTCGTCACCGTGGGTGCCAGATCCGCGATCATGCAAGGAATGCAAATACTCTCCAAGGCCGGCACTCTGGTCATCGTGGGTATGCCTGCATCAGAGGTTTTATTGGAATACGACCCCGGCGAGTTGGCGTCAAAGGGACAGTCTATAGTGGGATCAAAAATGGGCTCCAGCTCGGTCAGTCGCGACATTCCTCTATTGGTAAATTTGTATCAGGAAGGCATCCTCAAGCTCGACGAGTTGATCAGTGGGCGCTACGCCTTGCATGACATTAACGAGGCCATTGATTCGGTGAGGCGAGGAGAGGCTTTTCGCAACGTGGTGATGTTTCAGTGATCATCAAAGACTTTGAGACCTTCGTGGTCGGTAATCCCCCTCCGAGATTTGGCGGGCGTTATTTCATCTTTGTAAAGTTGGTGACCGATAGCGGGGTAGTCGGTTACGGCGAGGCTTATTGCGCGACATTCGGGGCAAAGACTGTGGAGGCGATGCTCCGAGATACTGCCGAGCGATTTGTCGTGGGCCGCGACCCGTTTCATATCGAAGCGCTGTGGCGCGGCATTTATGGCGCTGGATACAACCTCAGACCCGATGTCTCTCTAATGGCCGTTCTCTCTGCAATAGAGATGGCGTGTTGGGACATCATCGGTAAAGAGTGCGGCAAGCCCGTATATGAATTATTGGGGGGGCAGGTCCACGAAAAGCTCAGGACCTACACGTATATCTACCCAGACCAGGGTGACGTCTATCCCGATGAGGACGATGCGGAGCATGTTTACGTCAATCCGGAGCGCGCTGCAGAGCGCGCATTGCGTTATGTAGAGCAGGGGTTTACTGCGCTCAAATTTGATCCGGCGGGTGCGTACACCGTTTTTGACGGGGGCATGCCTACGGGGAGTGAACTCGACCGCTCAGAGGCATTCATGAGAACCCTTCGTGAGGCGGTAGGATCCGAGGTGGATCTGTTGTTTGGCACTCACGGTCAATTCACCCCTGCCGGTGCGATACGTCTCGCTCAGCGCATCGCGCCGTATGACCCGCTATGGCTCGAGGAGCCTGTCCCACCCGAAAATGCTGCAGAGATGGCTGTGGTAGCGAGAGCAACGTCGATCCCCGTGGCAACGGGAGAGCGACTCTGTACAAAGTATGAATTTGCTCGTGTGCTGGATGAGGGCGCTGCCGCAATTTTGCAATTGAATCTGGGCCGTGTCGGAGGACTGTTAGAGGCCAAGAAGATTGCTGCGCTGGCTGAGGTCAAGTATGCGCAGATTGCGCCGCATCTCTACTGCGGACCAATAGTGGGCGCGGCTAATATCCAACTTGCCACCTGCTCACCGAACTTTCTGATACTTGAGGGCATTGAGACATGGGACGGATTCCATGCCGCACTTCTCGATAAGCCAGTGAATTGGCAGAACGGCTATGTCATTCCCTCAACTGAGCCTGGCTTGGGTGTTACGCTGAATGAGGCGGTGGCTCGGGAGCACCCGTATGAGGGCGACGACCTGCACCTCGAGATGTTGACCGAGCCCGTGCGCTGAGACGGTCCTGGCTGTTGTTTACCGGTAATGGGTCAGGGCTTCGCCTAAAGCAAGCTCCAATGGCTGCAAAAACCTAGCGAAGCTTTGCCACTGATCGACACCTGACTGGTAAATAGGCTGACGGACCTGCTCAGAACTCGGTGTTCTGACCGCCCGGTCGGTTTTGTGAAAGTCGATACACGCTTGCTCAAATGGCAGGTCGCAAAAATCAAGGATCCGACGCACCTGCCCCTCGAGATCGTCGATCACGTCCTCGTGCTGAACCCGCAGTATCCGTCCCGGTAGCACCGTTTCCCAATGCGCCATGATATCGACGTACGCTCTGTAGTAGCGGCCGATCTCGTTCAGGCCGTAGGTGAACTCCTGCCCTTCAGCAAATAACTGTTTGAAGCCACTGAAGCAGCAGGCCATGGGGTGTCGGCGCGCATCGATGATACGTGCCTTCGGCAGTATCAATTGGATGAGGGGGATGTGCCTGAAATTATTTGGCATCTTGTCGACAAAGAAGCGTCCCTGCTGGCGGTGCTGCAGTGTGTCAGCAATATAACTTTCACCCAGTTGGGAAGCCTGGGAGGGTTCTAATTCCGCGAGTATAGAGGGATAGCGCGATTCTCCGCGATGGTGGTTGCGTCCACCGAGCCGATTAGCTGTGCCAATGATGTTGGCCAGCTCCATGGTGCCATCGACCTCGGAATGCGATGCCAGTATCTGCTCAAGGAGCGTGGAGCCCGCACGTGGCAGCCCGACGATAAAAATAGGCGCTGAGCTCTCACAGCCCGTATCGGCCCGCTCACTGAAGAACGGCTGACCAAAGAGTGCTTTCTGAGTCAGGAGTTCTTCTTCCAGTTTATCGGCGTCATAGCCGCACTCAGCTTGTTTGAGCGCATTACCCCGCTCGTAAAAAGCGAACGCCTCGTCGAACTGCTGCCGGTCTTCCAACGCTTTGCCGAGTGCGAAGCAGAGATGGATTCTGTCTGTCGAATCCACCTCAGGGGAAGATTCTTGCGCAGTCATCTGCTGAATTTCTTCCTCGGAGAATCGATAGGTTTTGAGGTTGGCGAGGCTCCAGTAAGCGTCACCATAATCCGGCTGGCATCGATACGCTCTCTGGTACGAGGTGACCGCGTCTGAAGCGAGGCCGCTGGTTTTTTGCGCATGACCCTGCGCGACCAACACCCTGGGTAAGTCCCCGTTTTTCGCGAGTACCTGGTCATAGATGTAGAGGGCCTCCTCGAAGTTGCCAACGGCCTGCTGCTCGGCGGCTAGTGTGACCTCATACAGCAGGTTCTGTGGATCGCTGTGGTGCAGCTCACGCGCTTGATCCAGTGCCGTGTTGAATTTTTGGCGCTTGTGGAGCACCTGCACGTAATCGAGACGCGCTCGATGATAGTCGGGATAAAACTCGACACAGGATTCCAGGAGAAATTCCGCATCGTCGAGAATCTGCAGCTTGCTACCGATCTCGGCCAGCAACCGCATCGCTTCTCTGTGATGGGGTTCTTTCTTAAGGAAGGCCCTGCAAATCTGCTCGGCGACATACAATTTATTTTCATGCAGCAAACTGCTTACTGTGCGCAGTTCCACCGGCATACTTTCCAGCCATCGAATATGATTGCCTGCGTCCTCAGCCTTGTCGGTGCTGCCCAGGTAGCGATACCGGCCCAGCAATGCCTGCCAGCTCGACATCAGTGCAGGGTTGAGTTTGACCGCTTTCTCGAAAGCCACAGTTGCGCCTTCAGCATCTTTATTGGCCGCGAGATTGTGGCCGTACTCTTGGTACGCCCTGCCATATTGCGGGTGTTTGCTTAGGAGCCTGTCTAGCACCTTAATGGCGGCCGTTGATTCGCCAGTCTGACGCTCACAGACCGCCAAGTAGTACAGGCCCTCTCGATGATCCGGATATCGCTCAAGAATGGCGTGAAGCGGCGCGCGAGCGGCAGGCACGTCACCTGCTTGTAGGCTGAGCTTTGCTTCTTGTATCAGCGTTTCTGAAGAATCTTCCATGACGTTACCCAGTGATGTCATGCACTAGCGGCTAATTTACCGACGATACAAAAAAAGGCGTTCCATAGGGAACGCCTTTCTGTGTTGATGCCATATCTAAAACACAAGGAACCTTAGTATCGGTAACTGAGCCTCAGGCCATATGTACGGGGCCGGTTTGGTGTTGTTTTGACAATGTCATCCTCGTTGCTGATGAACAGGTCAGCGCGTTCGTCAGAAAGATTCTCTCCAAACAGGGTGATCGTCCAATTGTCTCGGCTGTACCCAAGTGATGCATCCACGGTGCTGTAGCTATCCATAGTGAAAGAGGCGCCCGAGACGATTGAGCTGATCTGGTCGTCCGTATATTGATAAACCAGCTGCGCAAATGCGCCGCTACTCTCGCTAAGCGCCCAGTCATAACGACCGCGAAGCACGTACTGCAGTTCTGGTGCCAGTGCTAGCGGGCTGCCCTCTGATTCAAGGCCGACGATATTCGCTGGCACGTCTGTGAGCTCGGTATCGTTAAACGACAGGTTGGCAAACAGGCTCAGGTTATCGGTGGGCAGCCAGGCCGCATCGATTTCCACACCGTTAATCTCAGCATCCGATACGTTATCAATGAATGTCAGGTTAGAAATGTCGAAGTCGAGAACGCCAATTTGCATGGCCTCCCATTCAACCCTGTAGATAGACCCATTGAAACGAAGCGCTTGGTTCAGGAGCGACATCTTCCAGCCGAACTCCATATTGGTGACTTCGTCTGACTGATAAAAATCGGGAACAAACGGTCCGACGCCGGGTACTTTGCTGGAGCCGCCATTTCGGTTAAAGCCGCCAGGGCGATAGCCCTCCGACCATGTTCCGTAAACCATAATGTCGTCGTTGATATCCCACTGCAGATTAAACTTGAGGATGGTGTCGCTCAGGTCCGCAGGGCTCGCGCCTTCCAGAACCTCATCAACGTTACGACCCCAATTCAGGTCTCCGCTACCCCAGTCGCGGTTTGCAAAGTTAGAACTGCCATTCAAGCCAATCTCAATGTCATAGCGCCGCGCACCCACTGTTGCAGTCAGCGAGTCGGTGATATCGAAGTAAAGTTCGCCGAAGAAAGAGAGTTCCTCTTTGGTGCGGGTAAAGTCATTGAAGAACGCGACACCCGGGATCCGCGCATTCGGATTACTCGATGTTGCACCCGGGATGGGAGCGTTGGGCGCGAAACCTTGCTCTATGGTTGCCGGGTACGTCCAGTCGCCACGCTCAATATTCTCGGTGTCGTCGTAGAAAACGCCGACCAGCAACCGGAGGCGCCTGTCCATGTCGGTGTTCAGGCGGAACTCGTGGGTAGTGCGCTCTGTGTTGTAGTACTGATCGAGATAAAAAGCCGGCTCTCCACAGCTGGCGTAGCCGGGATATTCACAAATGTAATAGGGGATGTAGGGCCCTACGTCTGCATAGCCTGAATAGTCTGAGATACCTTCAACCAGTCGATCCAAATACGAGCCGGTGTAGATGATGTCCAGACTGGCAAGCCTGCCTGCGACCGTCCAGGTGGTGAGATCAAATTCATCTTCGGCGGTATCGGGTTGGAATGAGACTGAATTCAGGTCCCCCAGCGTCGGATCAAAGTCCCAGACACCGTCTGTTTCGATGGTTTGACTGGTGTGCTGCAGTTGGAGGTCCCAGTCGTCATTAGGAGCCCAACGCACGCCTACGCGGAAGCCCTCGTAGGTCGCATCGTTGAAGTTGTCCTCTGCCAACTGATCGTTTCGGGCTACCGCGCGCGTTTCTGGCACGACGCCACCGAAGCCCGGGTTTTGCAGGCCAATTTGCTTGGTGGCACGGATATTGTTGATATACCCGCCTTCCTTGACGTTGTAGACCGCGATGCGCGCTGCCAAGGTATCGTCAATGATGGGGATGTTGGCATAGGCCTCAACGGCATTGCTGCCATCCGCGTCGCTGGTTTCAGAAACAGAGACATCAAATCCAGCGCTGAATTCGTTGAACTCGGGCTTATTAGTGATGAGCCTGACGGTGCCCGCCTGTGAGCTAGCGCCGTATAGAGTGCCCTGCGGCCCAGGCAGTACCTCAACGCGATTCATATCGGTCATGTAGGGGTCAATGTTACGGCCACCCATCGAGATGGGCGCTTCGTCGAGGTACATCGCCACGTTGGGTTCCAGGCCAACCGCACCGGCGATTTTCAGACCGCCTTTACCGGCTGAGACACCGCGGATGAAAACCTCATTTCTGCCGGGGCCGCGACCACCGGAAGTTACGCCGGCCAGGTAGCGGATGTAATCTTTGAAATTACCGATACCTAGATTGTCGAGAGTTTCCTCACCGAGAGTCTGAATGGTCATCGGAATGTCTTGAGCGCTTTCGGAACGTTTGGTAGCGGTTACGACCACTTCCTCAAGCTGCGCCGCGTGTGCAACGCTGGCACCCAATGCCGTGGCCACAACGGCCGAAATGGATTGGCTGAGAAGTTT
>JBELDB010000087.1:0-6922 GCA_042094525.1 Congregibacter sp.
TCGAGCAGGACATCGAATACGCGAAAAGCATGAGGTTGTCTGATATGGAGCGGCATCGGCTAGAACAGCAGCGCCGAACCCAGTTCTTTCCTCAACAAATACCCAGCAAACCGAATCCGCCATCACAATCCTCGGGGTCTAAATCGCCCTAACCGCTGTCAAAATGACGGGTTGACGGCTTCCCAACGGGTTCCTATACTCCCGCGCCTCAATAAGTAGTGTGCGCGCTACTGTGACGCCAGCGTTTAGGGACTCCGGTTCCGACGCGTAAAGGGGGCGATCACTGAGAGTATTGATGCGGGGTGGAGCAGCCTGGTAGCTCGTCGGGCTCATAACCCGAAGGTCGTCGGTTCAAATCCGGCCCCCGCTACCAATTCGACGGCAGCAGAGTCTCTGCTGACCGTCACCTCTGAAGCCCCTTTTGGGGCTTTTTTGTGGCCGCGGTAAACGCAGCCTGAGGGAGATGGATATGTCGGGCAAGGAAGCGCAGTTGATGCAGCTTTTAGCGCCGACTGTAGAAGCGATGGGCTACTCGCTATGGGGTATCGAGGTGATTTCCCCCGGCAGGCGGCCCACTGTGAGGCTCTATATCGACGCGGAAAAAGGCGTCAACGTTGATGATTGTGCTCAGGTAAGTCATCAGGTTAGCGGGGTACTGGATGTAGAAGACCCCATCAGCGGCGAATACACCCTCGAGGTGTCGTCGCCTGGGGTGGATCGGCTGTTATTTCATCCCGAGCACTATCAGCCCTATTTGGGGGAGATGGTAGATATCCGGCTGAGGCTGCCGGTAGAGGGTAGGCGCCGTTTTAAGGGTGTTCTGTCTTCGGCGGATGCTGAGCTGGTTGTCGTCACGTTTGACGACCTTGAATTTAACTTGCCGTTCCGATCAATTGATCGAGCAAGGGCATATCCGAAGCTGGATATAGGTTCGGATAAATCGTGAGGCGATAACCCCTTTGGGAGAGCCTGCTGATGTTCAGGCGATCCAAATAAGTGAGAGTGAAGAGATGAATGCAGAGATTTTGATGGTTGCGGAGGCGGTATCAGCTGAAAAAGGCGTCTCCGAGGAAATTATCTTCGAGGCGATTGAATTGGCTTTGGCTACCGCTACCAAAAAACGGTACGACGAAGATGCAGACATACAGGTCACCATCGACCGTGAGTCGGGTGACTATGTCACCAAGCGCAGATGGTTGGTCATGCCGGATACAGAATTGGCTTTGCTGGGAACTCAGTTCACGACCGAGGAAGCCGCCGAGGTCAACACCGCGCTCCAGCCTGGTGACTATCACGAAGAATTAGTGGAAAACGTTGATTTTGGTCGTATCGCGGCGCAAACCGCGAAGCAGGTTATTGTTCAGCGTGTCAGGGATGCGGAGCGTGCCCAGATCGCTGACGAGTACAGAGCACGAGAAGGTGAGCTTCTGGCGGGAACGGTGAAAAAAGTGACCCGCGACAACATTATTGTTGATCTGGGTAACAACGCTGAGGGCTTGTTGCCTCGAGGCGAGTTGGTCGGGCGTGAGACGTTCCGGATCAATGATCGGGTGCGGGCCATCCTTACCGAAATCAATACCGAGTCACGAGGCCCGCAGCTCATCCTGTCGAGAGCCTGTCAGGAAATGCTGGTAGAGCTATTCAAGATAGAAGTGCCGGAGATTTCTGAGGGAGTGATTCAAATCAGGGCGGCAGCCAGAGATCCCGGATCTCGCGCAAAGATAGCAGTCAAGACCGGTGACCAGCGTATTGACCCCGTTGGAGCCTGCGTGGGCATGCGTGGTTCGCGAGTGCAGGCGGTGTCCAATGAGCTAGACAACGAGCGGGTGGATATCATTCTGTGGGACGACAATGCGGCGCAACTGGTGATTAACGCCATGTCTCCCGCCGAAGTGGAATCCATCGTCGTCGACGAGGACAACTCCACTATGGAAGTGGCGGTCGGCGAAGATAATCTCGCCCAAGCGATTGGTCGCGGAGGCCAGAATGTCAGATTGGCCTCAGACCTGACCGGCTGGATCATCAATGTGATGAGCGTGGACGAGGCCATTGAGAAACAGGAAACCGAAGCTGGAGAGGTAATCGAGCGGTTCATGAGTGCTCTGGATATCGATGAGGATATTGCCACTGTGCTTGTGGAGGAGGGCTTCACAACTTTGGAAGAAATCGCCTACGTGCCACTTGAAGAGATGAATGCCATCGAGGGTTTTGACGAGGAAATATCCGAGGAATTGCGAGCTCGCGCGAAGGATGCATTGCTGACATTGGCGATTGCTTCCGAGGAACAGCTTGATGCGACCGAGCCAGCTGAGGATCTGCTCACCATGGATGGTATGGATAAGCATCTTGCTTATGTACTGGCAAGCAAGGGGATTATCACCATGGAAGACCTGGCTGATCAGGGCGTAGATGATTTGTTGGACATTGAAGAGATGACAAAAGAGCGCGCGGCGGAGCTGATTATGACTGCCCGTGCCCCTTGGTTCGCTGAGGAGGAAGAGGCGACCGCTTGACGGGTTCACGCGGCAAAGCACTTCAGGTACTGAGCGGTTAGGGAGAGAGACATGGCACAAGTGACAGTAGAGCAATTGGCAGAGACGGTGGGCGCATCGGTGGATCGCTTGCTCTCGCAAATGAAGGATGCCGGCTTGCCGCATGCCTCAGCCGATGAGGCAGTGTCTGAAGAAGACAAGCAGACACTGCTTACGCACCTGAAAAAAAGTCATGGTGAGAAGGCTGGTGCCCCGAAGAAAATTACCCTCAAGCGCAAATCGGTTAGCACGCTGCGAGCAGGTGGCGCCGGTAAGCGGACGGTTAATGTTGAAGTTCGAAAGAAGCGGACTTACGTAAAGCGTGAGGATCTTGAGGACGCGACTGAGGCTGAGACTGACGCTGATCTGGAAGTCGCCGAGACCCCGGCCGTTGCCGACGTTACGGCGGACGTGTCGGGAGGTGAGGAGGCGCCCACCAGTGCTGCTGACACCTCAGCAGACAGCGATGATCCAGAGATGCTCAGACAAAGAGCGGCCGCCCGACGTAAAGCCGAAGAGCAAGCCCGTAAGCTCGAGCTGGAAGCCGCTGCCAAGGCGAGGGCTGAAGAGGCAGCCAGGCAAGCTGAAGAAGGGTCTGCACAACCGACAGGTAAGGACAGTGAGCGCAAGCAGCCAAAACGGCTACACGCAGCGCCGTCAAAGGATGACTCCACCAAAACCCGAGACGAGTTGCGGCGACGGCCTGGGAAGGGTCGTTTGGAGCGGAGCGGCGTGCCCGGCGCACGCGGGAAACAGCGTGGTCATAATCTCTCCATCAACGATCTGGAAGCGGCAGAGGCGGGTATTGCGCGCCGCCGCGGAAGCCGTCGTAAGAAGCTCTCCGATGAGCCAAATCAGCATGCCTTCGAGCAGCCCACAGAGAAAATTATCTACGATGTGAATGTGCCGGAAAACATCACGGTCGGCGATTTGGCCCAGCAGATGGCCGTCAAAGCCGGTGAGGTGATTAAGGAGCTGATGAACCTCGGTGTCATGGCCAATATCAACCAAGTGCTCGATCAGGACACTGCAACGCTGGTGGTAGAAGAACTCGGCCATCGCGTTGTCCTAAAGAGTAACGAGGAAGTTGAGGAGCGCCTTGAGGAAACACTGGCCAGCCACGAGGGCACGCCGGAGCCGAGAGCGCCTGTGGTAACCGTGATGGGGCACGTCGATCACGGCAAGACGTCCCTGCTCGATTATATTCGTGAATCCCGCGTTGCAAGCGGTGAGGCCGGCGGTATTACCCAGCATATCGGTGCCTACCATGTGGAAACCGAAAAAGGCATGATCACCTTCCTCGATACGCCCGGCCACGCTGCCTTTACCGCGATGCGCGCGCGAGGAGCGAAGTCTACCGATATCGTCATTTTGGTGGTGGCTGCCGATGATGGTGTGATGCCGCAGACTGAAGAGGCCATTCAGCACGCGCGCGCAGCCAACGTGCCGATTGTGGTGGCTGTCAATAAGATCGATAAAGAAGGCGCTGATCCCGAGAGAGTGAAGACGGAGCTGTCTGCTAAAGAAGTTATCCCCGAGGATTGGGGCGGTGATACACAATTTATTCCCGTTTCCGCGCATACCGGGCAGGGAATCGATGAGCTTCTGGATGCGCTGTTGCTGCAGTCAGAGGTGCTCGAACTCACTGCGCCGGCAGATGTCCCCGCGTCTGGCATCGTGATCGAATCTCGACTCGATAAGGGCCGGGGTGCCGTCGCTTCGCTTTTGATCCAGCAAGGCACGCTGAAGCAGGGCGATATCGTCTTGGCGGGGCTGCAGTATGGCCGGGTGAGGGCCATGTTGGACGAAAACGGCGAGCCGATTCAGCAAGCGGGCGCCAGTATCCCTGTAGAAATCTTGGGACTGGATGGCACACCTGACGCCGGTGACCCGGTGGTGGCTGTCGAGAGTGAGAAAAAGGCTCGCGAGGTCGCTGATTTCCGGCAGGAAAAGATGCGTTCCTCCAAGCTCGCGCGTCAGCAAGCCGCGAAGCTCGACAATATGTTCGAGACCATGACGGCAGGATCAGTCCAGACGCTCAACCTTATCATCAAGGCGGACGTTCGTGGTTCATTTGAAGCATTGCAGGGCGCGTTGGCGGATCTCGGCAATGAAGAGGTGAAAGTCAACATTGTATCTGGCGGCGTGGGCGGAATCTCCGAGACGGATATCAGCCTGGCCATGACAAGCTCAGCAATCATTATCGGCTTCAATGCCCGCGCAGACAGCAAGGCGCGTGCAGTGGCAGAAAATGAAGGCATAGAAATTCGCTACTACAACGTGATCTATGACCTTATCGACGATGTGCGCGCGGCACTATCCGGAATGTTATCTCCAGAAATGCGGGAGGAGATTGTCGGCATTGCCGAGGTGCGTGATACCTTCCGTTCACCCAAATTTGGCTTGGTCGCGGGCTGTATGGTTATCGAGGGCACCATTTATCGGTCCAAGCCTATCCGCGTGTTGCGTGACAACCTGGTGATTTACGAGGGTGAACTAGAGTCGCTTCGCCGCTTCAAAGATGACGCCAACGAGGTTCGCAATGGCACTGAGTGCGGGATCGGTGTAAAAAATTATACTGACGTGAAAGTCGGCGACCTTATCGAGGTTTTCGACGTGAATGAAATCGCTCGCAGTCTCTAAAGCACACGATCATGGGCAAGGAGTTTGAGAGAACTCAGCGCATCAGCCATTTTCTACACGAAGAGCTGGCGCGGCTGTTACAAAGCACTGTGCGAGACCCTCGCGTTCAGGAGGTTAACCTTACTGGCGTGGAGGTGACTCGAGATCTGTCTCACGCCAAAGTGTTTTTTACACTGATGAATGATGTGTCGGTTGAGGAGCGTGCGGAGGTAGCCGCCGTGTTATCGAAAGTATCCGGTTTTCTCCGTTCGGAGTTGGCCAAGGCATCTACCATGCGCACCGTACCCAGAATCAGCTTTCGGTTTGACGAGAGCGTGGGGCGGGGGCGTGACATGGAGACACTGCTCCGTGAAGTCCGCACGGCCGATGAAAAATTGCATACGGGTGATCCCGGAGACGCCTCAGAACCGGCAGACTGACGATGGCGCGTCGCAGAAAAGGTCGTCAGGTAGACGGGTTGCTGGTGCTCGACAAGCCATCAGGCATGTCATCGAATGCCGCATTACAGCAAGCAAAGCGGCTTTTTGGCGCTGGCAAAGCGGGCCACACAGGCAGTCTTGATCCGCTGGCGACGGGCGTTTTACCACTGTGTTTTGGCGAAGCCACTAAGTTTTCACAGTTTCTGCTCGACGCCGACAAAGGGTACGAGAGCACCTTTGTCCTAGGCGTAGGAACCGAGACGGCCGACGCCGACGGTGCGGTGATTGCCCAAGCATCTGCTGCCCATCTCTCAGAAGACCAAGTGACTCGGGCGATGGAAACGCTGACCGGCGCTATCGAGCAGGTGCCGCCCATGTACTCGGCATTGAAGGTTGATGGCCAACCATTGTACAAGCGCGCCCGCGCGGGTGAGCAGGTCGAGCGCGCGGCTAGACCGGTTGATATTTATCGTTTTGAACTGTTGTCTTGTGAGCTTAGTGAGCAGGTGCGTCTCACGGTGCGGGTCCAGTGCAGCAAAGGCACTTACATTCGGACTCTGGCTGAAGATCTGGGCGCCGAACTGGGTGTGCCGGCACACGTTGCGGCGCTGCGGCGATGCCAGTCTGGACCTTTTGTCCTTGATGATTGTGTCACCCCCGAGCAGTTGACCGCGGTGAAGGAGGCAGGGTCGGATGCAGGTCTGGATGCGCTGCTGCAGCCAATCGAGTCCTGCATACAGCATTTACCGCGCTTATCACTGTCTGAGGCAGCAACTTTTTACATTCGGCAGGGCCAACCAGTACTAGTGCCAAACGGTCCCCAGAGTGGTATGGTGCGCATCGCTGACGCGGGGGGTCTTTTCCTTGGCGTGGGTGATATGCGAGATGATGGGAAATTAGCCCCTAAGAGACTTCTCGCCCAATAGACAAGCGGCAAGCGCCGTTCCACGAACCTGTCTGTAAACCTGCACGGATAGGCTCGATTCATCAAGCAGGTTGGAGAAAGAACCATGGCGTTGGAAGCAGCCGTCAAGGCACAAATTGTTAAGGATTATCAGCAGTCTGAGGGCGATACCGGATCTCCGGAAGTACAGGTCGCTCTGCTCACAGCAAACATTGAGCAACTGCAGTCTCACTTTAAGGATCATGCGCAGGATCACCACTCAAGACGTGGTTTGATTCGCATGGTGAACCAGCGTCGAAAGTTACTCGACTACCTCAAGCAAAAAGACACCGCCCGCTATGCGGAATTGATCAAGCGGTTGGGTCTGCGCCGCTGAGGACCAGTCAGGGCCGGCCCAGAGCCGGCCTCGTCATATTTGGAGAAAA
>JBELDB010000088.1:0-6786 GCA_042094525.1 Congregibacter sp.
TACCGTGGTAGCGCAGTCCACCCGCATGGATGGGTTCCGGAATAAACGACGCACCCAGCGTATGCATTTTCATCAGCGGCGTGAGGCCTGCAGTATCACCAAAGTCGTAACGATATTCGCCTTTGGTGAGTGTGGGGCAAGCCGCCGGCTCAACGCAGCGGATCGTGGGGTTCATTTTGCCCGCGAGCTTTTCTCGCAGGAACGGAAATGCCAAGCCGCCGAAATTTGAGCCGCCACCGGTACAACCCACCAGTACGTCGGGTGTTTCGTCGACTTTCGCCAACTGCAGCAGGGCTTCCTCACCGATAATGGTCTGATGGAGCAACACGTGATTTAGCACGCTCCCGAGTGCGTAGCGGATGGTGGGATCCTCCACGGCTTCGGAAACAGCCTCGGATATTGCGATGCCCAGTGAGCCTGGATGGTCCGGGTCCTGCGCCAGCAGTTGTTTGCCGTACTCGGTCACGTCAGAGGGACTTGGGTGCACCTGCCCACCCCAGATCTCCATCATGGTACGGCGGTAGGGTTTGGCTCTGTAGGAGGCAGCTACCTGCCAGATCTCGCATTCGAGACCAAACTGAGCACAGGCAAAGGCCAGAGAGCTGCCCCACTGACCCGCACCGGTCTCTGTGGTGAGCTTGCGAATCCCCTCCTGCGCGTTGTACCAGACCTGCGGCACCGCGGTGTTGGGTTTGTGGGAGCCCGCCGGGCTGACGCCCTCGTACTTATAGTAAATGCGCGCCGGTGTATCGAGTAGTTTCTCGAGGCGGTGCGCGCGGAATAGGGGGCTCGGGCGCCACAGTCGATAGACATCGAGTACATCGCCCGGGATGTCGATGTATCGCTCCGCAGACATTTCCTGCTCGATCAATGCCTTAGGGAATAGGGCGGCGAAGTCGTCTCCCGTCGCCGGCTGGTGTGTACCGGGATGCAGCGGCGGTGGTGGTGGCTCCGGCAGGTCTGCAACGACGTTGTACCAGCGCGTCGGCATCTCCGACTCGTCAAGATAGATTTTGGTGGGAGTGCTCATAGTTTTGGTCCACGGGCAGCGCGGGTTTGCCGCCCAAATGCCCTAAATCAGTCAAAAGATCGCGCATGATAAGGGAGACAGCGCACAACGCAACCATCACAAATTCAACGTTTAAGCTGATATGCGTGAGCCATATTGCTGAATTCGCCTGGCTCGGCCACTCGACCGATGTCGTGAGCGACAGTTCGGCCACCGGACTGATGCTATCAGCGACAACTGAGGCGCCATCAGCGGGCAGTGAAATAATGAGCGGCGCAAATCCACAACGGCGCTCCCTGTCGTAAAGCCCACAGTACTTTAATCACACAAATTTGCGTGACTCTGGCATTTTTTCGGCGCTACACTCCGCCACCGTTCGTTTCGCACCTCAGTTAGTCTTACTTTATGTCTCTGAGCACATTTGACCTTTTTAAGGTGGGTATTGGTCCCTCCAGCTCTCATACCGTCGGTCCGATGCATGCCGCGCGGATGTTTGCATTGGAGCTGGAGAAGACAGACTCGTTGAGTCGCTGTTATCGCGTGACCACAGAGCTGTTTGGCTCGCTTGGGGCGACCGGTGCCGGTCACGGTTCCCCGAAAGCCATTATTTTGGGATTGGAGGGCGAGGCACCCGATACCGTAGACATCGATTGCATTGAGGCCCGCGTCGCCGCCGCGCGTGAGCAAGGCAGCCTGACCCTGTTGGGCACGCGGCAGATCCCATTCGATTATCGCAACGACCTGATCATGCACCGCACCGAGACGTTGCCTTTTCATGCCAATGGCATGCGTTTCGCGGCCTATGACGAGCAAGGCGAGGCGTTACAAACCCGAGTGTACTACTCGGTAGGTGGTGGATTTGTCGTTGACGAGTCAGCGAGCGACGGTGACGTTGTGGTGGATGATCCCACGCCAGTTCGATATCCGTTCTCAACTGCCGAGGAGTTACTCGCGCAGTGCAAGGAACATGGTCTTTCTATCAGTTCGCTGATGCTGGCTAACGAATTGGCCTGGCGCACCGAAGCGGAAGTGCGAAGCGGGCTGCTCGGGCTCTGGGAGGTCATGCAGGCTTGTATTGACCGGGGCTGTCGTACCGAAGGGATTATGCCCGGTGGCCTTAAAGTGAAAAGGCGGGCCGCTCAGCTTTATCGCCAGCTCAAGAGCCAGGGCGACTCCCTTGGAGATGAGTCGCTGAACACCATGGACTGGGTCACGCTCTATGCCTTGGCCGTGAACGAGGAGAACGCGGTCGGTGGGCGGATTGTGACGGCGCCAACCAATGGGGCGGCGGGAATTATTCCAGCTGTGCTCAAGTACTACCTGCACCACTGCCGTGGCGCGAGCGAAGAAGACGTAAGCCGCTTTTTATTGACTGCAGGCGCGATCGGCATCCTCTATAAGATCAACGCCTCGATCTCGGGGGCCGAGGTGGGCTGCCAGGGTGAGGTTGGCTCTGCTTGCTCGATGGCAGCGGGCGCCTTGGCCGATGCCTTGGGCGGCACCCCCGCACAGGTAGAGAACGCCGCTGAAATTGCGATGGAGCACAACCTCGGTCTGACTTGTGACCCAATCGGCGGCTTGGTGCAGGTGCCCTGCATCGAACGCAACGCCATGGGTGCGGTGAAGGCGATCAGTGCGGCGCGGATGGCCCTTCGTGGCAGTGGCGAGCACTTTGTCTCGCTGGATCAGGTGATCAAGACGATGCGCGATACCGGTCGTGATATGCAGGATAAGTACAAAGAGACCGCCCGCGGTGGCTTGGCGATTAATGTACTCGAGGTGCCAGTCAGTTTGATCGAGTGCTAACGCAAGTGATCGCCCGGCTTATTATCGATACGCTAAACTTGACGTGGCGAGGGGCCCCGACTTTATGAAGCATATTCTATTCGTCTTGTTACTGGCAGCCTCTGGCGCCGCAGCTGAGCACAACATCACCGTGCTCGCTTACCATCCTCGAGTGGATTCAGGGGATCGCTATGAGACCAATGAACTGATCGCATTTCGCGAAGACCTTAGACTGATTAATGAGTTAGGCTTCGAGATAGTACCATTGGCTTGGGTAGCCGAGTGGATTTCCGGCGGCAGGGATATCCCTGAAAAATCGGTGGCGATTACTTTCGACGATGGCGCTAACGCAACGTTGGCGTTTTTGGAGGCACTCAATGATTTTTATGTCGAGTTCAAGCCTCAGCAGCCTTATCTGCACGCTACGACGTTTGTTATTGCCTCTCCCAGCGCTCGAGCCGATATAGGAGGCGGGCAGGATCTGACCGATTCTTGGTGGCGGCATGCTGAGGTATCCCCACTCATGAGTATCGAGAATCATTCGTGGGATCATAATCACCCTTGGGTCCAGACAAAGTGTGATGACCTTTCACCTGACGAACATGGCTTCAGCGACGTTAATGACTACGCTGAGGCTACTTGTGAGGTCGCTTTAGCCTCAACACTGATTCAAGGTATCACGGGCAGGCGCCCGGCCTTCTTGGCTTATCCTTATGGGGAGTCAAGTGACTACTTGAGAGAAGAGTACATGCCTAAGTTTGCGTCTGAGCACGGAATCTCGGCGGCGTTTTCGACTGCTGGGGAAAAAGTCAGTGCTGACTCAAATATCTGGAATGTCCCTCGGTTCGTCCACAGATGGCACTGGGAACACAAGTCGGAACTGGCCGAAATACTCGGCGACTGATTGGTGTTTTTGAGCTGACCCTTATTGAGCTTTATTCAGTAAGGGGACACCATAAAGCGATGACTCTAGGGTTTTTCGCTTGAATTCCGTAAGCCGGTGCCTGCTGACCCCAGGCGCGATACCGGTCGTGATATGCAGGATAAGTACAAAGAGACCGCCCGCGGTGGCTTGGCGATTAATGTACTCGAGGTGCCAGTCAGTTTGATCGAGTGCTAGCCGCTCAGGACGGATTTGCCCGTCCCGCAATATCCTGATATTCCTCGCTGGCATTAGCCAGCTGTTGGGCAGCATCCTCTTCTAACCACGACCGCGCAGCCGTGTCCTGCTGGTAGTACCCAAAGGTATCCCTGCCCCGTACCAGCATGGCGGAGTCATGGTCGGTTTTTGTTTGGCGCATGCTCGGCCGGATGTATTGAGCGTTCAGGCCGATGCGGCGATCGTCGCTCAAGTTGGGACGAGAACAGTGCACCGTCCAGCCGTGGTGTAAGGAGACCTCTCCCGGCTCCAGCTCGCAGTCTACGGCGCGGCTGTCATCTACCGTTGTAATGGTCTGCGACTGCAGTAACACGTTATCGGGATCATCCGAAGTCTCCTGATCCCTGATACCCTCCAAGTGACTTCCCGGGATCATTTGCATGCATCCGCTGCGCGAATTTGCGGGAGAGAGGGCGAGCCAGGCGGAAACCTGATCGCTGCCGTCGAAGCCCCAATAAGTCAGATCCTGATGCCAACTGACGAAGGTTCGGCTGTCGGACTCCTTAATGATGTATGTCACGTTATAGAGCAGGATGTCTGGGCCCAGAATTGCTTCCACGATGTCCAATAAGCTCGGGTGTGTCGCCAGCTCGTATGGCGACTGCATGACTTTGTGGGCTTTGTTGTAGTAGTGAAGCGAGTGTCCCAAAGCTTCCTCGGCCCGCTCGAGCTGTTCTCGGTGATGCAGTGATTCACCTTTTGACAGGATAGGGATGCCGCTGATGAACCCATCTCGATGGAAGCGCTCATTTAGCGATTGCAGGTTACCCTTCAATATTGGTGTCCTCTAGCGAGTTAAGCGGGATGTCTCGTGGTGAGTCGAGCTATATCTCGTATCGACACCCAACTGGCGAGTAGACACAAGCCGGCGCCCACTGCCATCAGTGTCTCTGCCATGCTCAGGCCGAATAGCATCTCCGGGGTGAACGAGCATAGATTGCGGACCTCAAACAGCCAGGGCATCCATCGATCGACGGCGAACCAGTCCGGCATGCCGAGTTGAAACTGGCAGCTGCCATCCCCGATGCCGTTTTCCAGTCGGTAGAGATATCTCGCCCGTTCGGTAAGGCCAACCCCTGCAATGACGACGCCGATATTCCCTAAAACGCGCAGCTGTATGATCTGCGGCGTGATCAGCATGATGAGCGCGATCAAGGTAAAGGCGACCACCCAAAGTCGGGCATGAATACAAACCTGACAGGGCTCATCGCCCAGCGCGTATTGGTAGTACAAGGCCACACCGAGTGAGGCGATACCGAACAAAGCAAGGGTCAACCAGTACCAGCGAGACTGGAAAAAGCGTGCGAGTGTTGTCACGTCTTTCAGGGTGTCCATATATGCATGAAAAAACTTATATCGGTAACACGACCGGCTTAGTTTACCCGTTCTCAGGGGCTGTCTGTGAGGATCCCGGATCTGACCATTTCACGTAAAACCGTGCATACGGGGCGGTGAACACTTTAAGTGCTCACCGCGTAGTGATCCCTCTGCTATGCCGTAAAGACGATTCGGGCCATACTCGCGAGCGCCCAGCCCGGGGCAACAAAGAGGCCGTTTAATGTGACGATTAATTTGAAATACTTGGAGTGGTTCGGTGTGATTACCGCCATCGCCTATTCGCTTTTTGTGGCGTCCAATGTGGGGCTCGAATTCCTAGGATTTATTTTGCTGTTCATCTCCGCAATCGCGATCGGCGCCTGGGCTCATCTGGACGGTCATCGCGGCATCTTCCTGCTGCAGATTTTCTATGCAGTCGCGGGTCTGATCGGTATGGTGCGGTGGTTTTGATGACCGCTGCAACATCAGCAATGTACCTCCCCGCCCATGCTTGAGCCTTTTCTCACCGGATTGCTATTGGGCCTGTCGCTGATTCTAGCCATTGGGCCCCAGAATGCTTTTGTCTTAAGGCAGGGATTGTTGGGGCAGCACGTGATGGCGGTGGTTGTGTTTTGCGCGTTATCAGACGCGTTTCTCATCATAATCGGCGTCGCGGGCCTGTCATGGGTAATCCGAGATGTCGCAGCGCAATACACACCTTGGTTTTTTGGTGTCGCTGCTGGTTGGCTAGCTTTCTATGGCGCTCAGCGCCTGCTGGACGCCTGGCGCGGACAATCTGCGTTGCAAGCAGTGACTGCGCAAGCTCAGAGTCTCGGGACGACGCTCGGTGTCGCGGCACTGCTTACTTTTGGTAACCCCCATGTCTATCTGGATACCGTGGTCTTACTGGGGACCTTGTCACTGCAGTTCGCCGGGTTAGACAAAGTCGCTTTTGGCGCCGGCGCGGCGCTGGCCAGCCTGCTGTTCTTCTCATTATTGGCGCTCGGTGCAAGCGCGGTGTCGCCCTTGATGAGCACCGCTCGCTCATGGCGCATCATCGATACAGTGATCGCAGTGGTCATGTTTGGGTTGGCCATCAGCATGCTGCGGACGGGGGGGCTGTTAGGCGCATGATAAGGTCGTGTCAATGGATCAGTATCCCCAGCAGCGCGAATTTGGACCCGAGGCTGTGAGCATCTCGCTGGCACCGATAGTGGGTGCTGAGGCAGATCATCTGTTGGTGTTGTCTGACGATTACATGGCCTCTCTGTACCCAGCTGAGAGCAATCATCTTGTGAGTAGTGAGAGCTTGAGAACCGGCGACGCGGTCTTTCTGGGTGCTTTTTTGCCACCAGACCCTAACGTCTCCGTGAAGGCTTCTACAACCGATGCCACGCCGTCCGGTAGCAACTCTGGTCACTGTATTGGCTGTGTTGCCGCGCGTTTTTATCGCGACGCGGCCTATGCTGAAATCAAGCGACTGTATGTGGAGGAGGCTCACAGGGGGTTGGGCCTT
>JBELDB010000089.1:0-6576 GCA_042094525.1 Congregibacter sp.
CCCACACATCTGTCTTTATCTGATTGTTAAGCAACAAACCTGCCGCTCGGGCAGGCTTTTGGCCGGAGGGGTTCCCCCGCCAAGGCCGCGCATTATACGTACCGCTTGATGCCGTGCAAGCCTTTTTTTAAAAAAGTTTTGAGGCCCAAAGCGAGAGCAGAAACGAGGACGAACCTGCTGCGCGGGGCGGCGATTCTAACAACAGCCCCAGCCCCCCGCAAGACAGACAAACCGGTATTTTCGTTCAGTTTACGCCTCGCCCCGGCGACACCAGCTTTGAGGAAGAAGGCGAGTCTTTAGCGGCCCCGCAGCTGCGCCCGGCGAACCCGCCATAGCAGCAGTGCCGCGAAGATGACACCGTATAAAAGCGCCTCACCCACGTCAGAGCGCACCAGCCAAAAGACATGCAACCAGGCCAACACCGTCGCCAGGTATATCAATCGGTGTAACTGCCTCCATCGCCGGCCCAGCCAGCGCCGGGCGCGATCCGTTGAAGTGAGGGCGAGGGGTAGCATCATCAACCACGCCGAGAACCCGACCAATACATAAGGGCGCTCTTTAAGTTCCTCGGCAAGCAAGGTCAGGCTCCACCCCACGTAGACCTGAGCAAACAGCAACAGGTGAAGGCTGACATAAACGAAAAGTGAGAGGCCCATGATTCGACGGAATCGAAACAGCATTGGCCAGCCCCGCTTCGCCAGCGGAGCGGCCAACAGGACCAAGATGAGGCCACGTAAGCCCCACTCCCCCGTGCCCTGCATCAACCGCTTGGCGGGATCGGGTCCCATCTGGCCGGTACCGAGTTGGACCGACAGCACAAGAAGAGGCAGCATACACACTGCAATAGCGACTAGCGTCACCACCCAGCGCGGAACACCCTCTGTATGAGTCATATTTGCTTGGCGCTATTCAGGGCGGCGCGATGAAGAGACCGCTTAGTAGAATTTGCGCAGATCCATGCCCGCATAGAGGCTGGCGACCTGCTCTTCATAACCGTTGAACGGCAGGGTGGGCACCCGATTGGGATTGAAGATAGAAGACGGCAGTCTTCGCTCAAAACGCTGTGACCATCGGGGGTGGTCTACTTCCGGATTGACGTTGGCATAAAAGCCATACTCGCTGGGTTGCAATGTTTGCCAGCTCGTTTTCGGCTGCTTCGCGGTCACGTTGATCTCGACTACGGACTTGATGCTTTTGAATCCATACTTCCACGGGACAATCAGCCGAAGCGGCGCGCCATTCTGGTTCGGTAGCGTTTTGCCATATAGCCCCACTGTCATCAGTGTCAGTGGGTGCATGGCCTCATCCATTCTCAAACCCTCTCTATAAGGCCAATCAATAATACTGGTGAATGAACGCGTACCGCGCATCTCCGCGCGACGATACAGGGTCTTAAATTCGACAAAGCGGCCCTCTGGCTTCGGATCAAAGCGTTGCAACAGCTCCGCGAGTGGGAATCCGACCCAGGGCACCACCATCGACCAAGCTTCAACACAGCGAAAGCGATAAATCCGCTCCTCAAGGTCAAACCCGCGCAATATATCCTCGAGGTGCAACTCACCGGGCTGATTGACCAAGCCACCGATTTTGATGGTCCACGGGTCCGTGGTCATGGCGTGCGCATGCTGCACCGGGTCCGACTTGTCGGTGCCAAACTCGTAGAAATTGTTGTAGCTGGTAACGTCGTCGTAGGGCGTAAGCTCGTCGAGCAAGGCTCCTTCAGTGTCTGACTTAAACGACAGTTCAGCCGGCTCAGAGGCGCGTCCGGAGCGTGCCGCCGACACCCCCAGCGCCGCGGTGGCGCCGCCTGCCGAGGCCTTGATTAGGTCGCGTCGATTTAGAAAGACCGATTCAGGGGTGACGTCCGACGACGCGATGGTCGGATCAATGTAAGTCCGTCTTTTCATGTTGCAATGTGCCCTCCGGGCTTTGCTTTTCCGAATTGCGGAGATACTGCACGGGACCCGACAAGGCGTACACAACCGCCATACACCAAATCGCCAGTGGCGGATCGAGGGCAATTAACCCCAGCACCGCCACCACCGACAACATTCTGACGAAAGGAACCCGCTGATCAAAGTTGATGCTCTTGAAGCTGGCGTATGAAAAGCGGGAGATCATCAGAAAGCCCAATGTGGTCAGCAGTAGCGCGTGCACCCAGTCGAGCGCGGGGCCGGTCCAACCGTGGGTCGGGCCCATCCATACCAGACAGGCCGCGGTGGCCGCCGCCGGCGGGCTCGCCAGGCCGGTGAAATGCGTCGTGTCATCATTCTCGCGGAGGGCGTTGAAGCGCGCCAGTCGAAGTGCAGCGCACGCCGTATAAATGAAAGCTGCGACCCAGCCGACCTTCCCCAGATCTTTTAATGCCCAGTTGAATGTCAACAGTGCGGGCGCCAATCCGAAACTCACCAGATCAGAAAGGCTGTCGTATTGAGCGCCGAAAGCGCTGTTAGTCCCGGTCAGGCGAGCAACGCGTCCGTCGAGTCCATCGAAAACCATTGCAACCAGTATCGCCACTGCGCCGGCGTAAAAGTCGCCCTGCATACCCGCAATGATCGCGTAAAAGCCGCAGAACAACGCACCAGAGGTAAATAGATTCGGCAATAAAAAGATGCCCTTTGCCTGCGCGGCGCTGTCGGCCTGCGATTCCTCGTAGTCGCCTACCAGGCTGGCCAGCGGCGCCTCTAGCTGCTCCGCTGCTCGCTCCAATTCATCTGGTTCGGGCGTCTGATCTGATGTCGCCATAGCCACTGCTCCTATTTGCCGTGAGGCACCCTCGGGAACAAATTGTACCAGCGACGTTTACCCCGAGCACGATGTCCGACACAATACGCACCCTTTTTTCGGGCCCCAATTGAGGACACGCCAGTGAGCAACTACTTTAACTCCCTTCCGCTCCGCACTCAGCTTCAGGAGCTGGGCAAGTGCCGGTTTATGGATCCAGCCGAATTTACAGCGGGTGTCGAACCACTGGCCGGCAAAAAACTGGTGATCATCGGCTGCGGCGCTCAGGGCTTTAACCAGGGTCTCAACCTCAGAGACAGTGGCCTCAATGTTGCCTATGCGCTCCGCAAGGAGGCCATTGAAGAAAAGCGTCCGTCTTGGGTAAAGGCGACCGAAGCAGGCTTTCAGGTTGGAACCTATGAAGAGATGGTGCCCGAGGCCGATATGGTTCTGAACCTGACCCCCGACAAGCAACACACCAATGTCGTCGAGTCAGTCATGCCTCTCATGAAGCAAGGCGCGTGTCTCTCTTACTCGCACGGTTTCAACATTGTCGAGGAAGGCATGAAGATCCGCGAGGACCTGACTGTGATTATGGTAGCGCCGAAATGTCCAGGGACTGAGGTTCGAGAGGAATACCTCCGCGGGTTCGGTGTGCCTACTTTGATCGCTGTGCACCTTGAGAATGACCCCCAAGGACATGGTCTGGAGCTGGCAAAAGCCTATGCCGCCGGCACCGGCGGGCATCGGGCTGGCGTACTCGAGTCATCATTTATTGCTGAGGTGAAGTCAGACTTGATGGGGGAGCAAACGATTCTGTGCGGCATGCTACAAACAGGCTCGCTGCTGTGCTTCGACAGAATGGTCGAACTGGGAGTCGACGCAGCCTATGCCGCCAAATTGGTGCAATATGGCTGGGAAACCGTTACCGAAGGCCTTAAGCAGGGCGGCATCACCAACATGATGGACAGGCTATCCAACCCCGCGAAAATTCGTGCCTTTGACCTTGCTGAAGAAATGAAAGGCATTCTACGGCCGCTGTTTGAAAAGCATCAGGACGACATTATGTCTGGGCATTTCTCCAGCACCATGATGGCGGATTGGGCGGACGACGACGCCAACTTGCTGAAGTGGCGGTCGGAAACCAACGGCACACCATTTGAGTTGCAGGACATTACCGACGATCCAATTGATGAGCAGACCTACTATGACCAGGGCATACTCATGACTGCCATGGTCAAAGCTGGCGTAGAGCTCGCCTATGAAACCATGGTGTCTGCGGGCATTATCGAAGAGTCTGCTTACTATGAGTCACTGCATGAAACACCTTTGATTGCCAACACGATCGCGCGCAAAAAGCTGTATGAAATGAATGTGGTGATCTCTGATACCGCGGAATACGGCTGCTACTTATTTGATCAGGCTGCGCGCCCGTTGCTAAAACCCCTCGTTGCAAGCCTTGATACCGACGTCATCGGGGCGGGCGTATCAGCCGACAATGGGGTCGATAACCGCCGGCTGATCGATGTGAATGCCGAGATCCGCTCGCATTCAGTAGAAGTCGTGGGTGCCAAGCTCCGCGGCTACATGACAGGCATGAAAGCGATCTCGTCCGCTGACTGAAGACTCATGAGCAACTTTATCTTCGGTTATGGACGTGAACGCATCAGAATGCCATTGATAGGGACCGAGTCCGTCGTTAGACTTGCCCCCCACCTAATTTGGAACACTACTCACCAGGATGTCCTATGAGCTTTGACCTGACTTTGCCCCCCATTCTCGGGGTGGTAGGCCTCGCAATTGCGTTCGTGATTTACAACATAATGTCCCGCTATGACGCGGGTGGAGAGAAGGTCCGCGGCATCGCAGACCAGATTCACCTTGGCGCCATGGTGTTCATGCACCGTGAATACAAGATGCTGTTTGCCTTCGCGGCTGTGCTCGTAGTCGGCATTCTTGTTTCGCCACTGGGCACCAACACTGCTATTGCCTTCGTTGCAGGTGCAGTGTCATCCGCAACGGCTGGATATCTCGGCATGTATGCCGCCACCAAGGCTAATGTCCGCACTGCCGTTGCAGCGAATCAACACGGCGCGGCTTCGGCCCTGAATATTGCGTTCTACGGTGGCTCCATCATGGGTCTTTGCGTCGCTTCTCTAGGACTCATTGGCCTCGGCGGTTTGTACTATTACTTTGGTGGCGATCCCCACACTGCCCATGCGATTCATGGATTTGGCATGGGTGGCTCAGTGGTCGCACTTTTCTCACGTGTGGGTGGCGGTATTTTCACAAAATCTGCCGATGTTGGTGCAGACCTGGTTGGGAAGATCGAAGCCGGCATTCCGGAAGACGACCCGCGAAATCCGGGCGTTATTGCCGATAACGTGGGAGACAACGTGGGTGATATCGCTGGCATGGGGTCAGATATCTTTGAATCCTATTGCGGATCCATGATTGCCTGTATTGCCATCGCGTCTACCATGGCGATTACGAACGAATTCACCGTTGATAATCAAAGCGCCATGATGGCATTCCCCCTTGCTCTAGCTAGCATCGGTCTCATCTCATCTGTCGCGGGCATATTAATCGTTCGCTTGCGCTCCTCTGCGGCACCGGAAGCCGCATTGCGCAGCGGCACACTGGGAGCACCCATTATTTTTATTGCCATGGCGTGGTTTTTGGCAGACATGATGGGAATCGACCGCAATACATGGTGGGCTGTGGTATCCGGTGCCGTAGGTGGCATTGCCATTGGCCTGATTACCGAGTACTACACCGGCGGAAAGCCAGTGCGTACCATCGCCAAATCAGGTGAGACCGGACCTGCCACTGTCATGATCACCGGCCTTGCCGTTGGCATGCAATCGGTTGTGGCCCCAGTGCTATTTCTCGCGGCTATTATCTTCGTATCAACCCAGCTAGCCGGCTTGTACGGCGTGGGTATTGCCGCCGTGGGCATGCTGGCCACCGTCGGGATTACCATGGCAATCGATGCCTATGGTCCTGTCGCCGACAATGCGGGCGGCATCGCCGAAATGGCAGGCATGGGTGAAGAGACGCGCAGTATTACCGATGGCCTGGATGAAGTGGGCAACACAACCGCAGCAATTGGAAAGGGCTTCGCTATTGGCGCAGCCGCGCTTGCGGCGCTCGCCATTATCGCGGCGTTCGTTGAAACCGTCACCGTCAACAATCCCGACTTCTCGCTGAAGCTGTCAGATCCCATGGTGCTGATCGGCATGTTCATAGGCGGGGCGATCCCTTTCTTGATCGCCTCGATCACCATGACCGCGGTCGGTGATGCGGCATTTGACATGATTAACGAGATTCGGCGCCAGTTCCGTGAGATACCGGGTCTGCTTGAGGGCAATGCCGAACCGGATACGGCCCGTTGCGTTGATATCGCCACGACCGCCGCATTGCGGCGCATGGTCCTGCCCGGAGCAATCGCAGTATTCGCGCCGGTTATCGTGGGCTTGGGACTCGGCGCAACGGCGCTAGGGGGCTTGTTGGCTGGAGGATTGCTCGGCTGCGTACTGATGGCACTGATGATGGCTAACGCCGGTGGCGCATGGGATAACGCGAAAAAGTTTATCGAAAAAGGCAACCTTGGCGGCAAGGGTTCAGATACTCACGCTGCGGCAGTAGTGGGCGATACGGTAGGTGACCCTTTCAAGGATACGTCTGGCCCGTCGATGAACATCTTGATCAACGTCATGGCGATCGTGAGCTTGGTGATTGCGCCGCTGCTCTGATCAACTTTACGCAGCGATACAAAAAAGGGGCCGTTAGGCCCCTTTTTTGTATCGCAACCGCAACTGCTACTTAAGGCGACAGGACTTTTTCCCCGCG
>JBELDB010000090.1:0-6374 GCA_042094525.1 Congregibacter sp.
TTTCGATCGCCGCGATCTCGTCGATGGAGAGAAAGGTGAAGTACCTGAGGAAGCGGTAGACGTCGGCATCTGCCGTGCTGAGCCAGAACTGATAGAAGGCATAGGGTGAGGTTCTGCTGGCATCGAGCCAGATCGTGCCCGACTCCGTTTTACCAAACTTGGTGCCGTCGGCCTTCGTGACCAATGGCAGGGTCAAGCCAAAAACCTGTGCCCCGTGGAGACGGCGCGTCAGATCAATACCACCTGTGATATTGCCCCACTGATCGGAGCCGCCAATCTGTAGGCCGCAGCCGTGCAATCGGTAAAGCTCAGAGAAGTCGTACGACTGCAGAATCATATAGCTAAATTCGGTAAAGCTGATCCCCGCCCCTTCACGATCCAAACGCTGACGGACAGACTCCTTGCCAATCATGTTGTTGACTGAAAAGTGCTTACCGACGTCTCTCAGGAAATCCAGCACATTGATGTCAGCCGTCCAGTCAAGATTGTTCACCAACAGAGCCGGATCATCGCCATCAAAATCGATAAATTGGCTGACCTGCTGACGTATTTTATCGACCCAGCCACCTATAACCTCCGGGGTGTTGAGCTGGCGCTCGGTCGCTTTGAAGCTGGGGTCCCCGATCAAACCAGTCGCCCCACCTACCAACGCGATGGGGCGATGACCCGCCGCCTGGAAGCGACGCAGCACCAACAATGGTACGAGTGAGCCAATGTGCAGGCTGTCAGCCGTGGGGTCGAACCCACAATACAAAGTGCGCGGCTCCGCCGAGAGCCACTCCTCGATCGCATCCTCTCCCGCAACCTGAAAAATCAGGTCGCGTGCGCGAAGGTCGGCTAGAAGTTCACTGGACATGGTCGGCTATGTGGTCTCTGGCAAAAACGCGTCAAAAGACAGTTGGTTTCAAGCGATGCCGGAGTATCCCATAAACCAGCTGCGATGGGACCGGAAGCATTGCCAGACTGATCCCCTCAACCTGTTATCCGAACGCCAATCTCAGCCGTATATAATGCCGACCACGCCAGCGCGACGACGAGACACCATGCCTCGTAAAAATGCCCCCCGTGGGGCGACACCACTGACAATGCCCACCAGGCCGATGCACCATCGCCCCCTGATCTGGGTGGCGACTGTAGGCTCCTTATTACTGATTATGGGGTTGTCGTTCTCGGGCCCCAAAGAAACCAGCCCGCCCACACCGAGCGAGATGGCGCTGGCTGCGCTCGACGAGGGTGCTCCATCAGCAGCCATGCATCCCCAGCAGGGCCCTGACCACGCCGAGACGGCCCCACCCGAGCCACCCTGGCACGATTTCACAGTGCGCGAGGGCGATAACCTCAGCTTGATTTTTAACCGGGCAGGATTTACCGACACCGATCTTTTCCGGGTCGCAAGCGGCAACGCTGATCGCTCCCTAAAACGCATTTACCCGGGTGAAACCATCGGCTTTCAGGCAAATCCTGAGGGCGATCTGCTGGCGCTTCGACACCAGCAGTCACCGCTTCTGACCACCACTTACCTTCGCGACAACGACCTGTTCATCGCCACCGATCAGACGAGAGAGCCTGACCGCATCGCCCGGGACGTGTCCATGACCATCAACAGCTCTCTTTTTCTTGCCGGCACTGATGCGGGACTGAGTGATGCCATGATCATGGAGTTGGCGGGCATTTTCGGAGGTGTGATCGACTTTGTTCTCGACCCGCGCGTGGGCGACACGATTCACGTGCTGTACGAAGAACTGATGCTAGATGGCATGCGATTTGACGACGGTCCCATCCTCGCGGCCAGTTTTACCAACCGTGGCGAAACCTTCGAGGCCTATCGCTACACCGACTCAGAGGGCGACACCAGCTACTACAATGAGCTGGGCGTGAGTATGCGTAAGGCCTTTTTGCTCGCGCCCTTAGATTTCACGCGGGTGAGTTCAAACTTCAACCCGAAACGATTGCACCCCATTTACAAGACCCAGAGACCGCACCGCGGTACCGACTATGCCGCGCCCCGAGGGACGCCGGTCTACGCCGCCGGGGACGGTCGCGTGATTGAAGCGGGGTACACTCGACCCAATGGCAACTATGTCTTCATTCAACACGGTGAGCAGTTCGCAACCCATTACCTGCACCTACATCGGCTGAAAGTAAAAAAAGGCGGCCGGGTAAAGCAGGGAGATGTCATTGGCACCGTCGGCTCCACCGGCGCAGCCACCGGGCCGCACCTCCACTACGAATTTTTGGTCAACGGCGTGCATCGCAATCCTCGAACCGTGCACAAAATTCTGCCAAAGGCCCGGTCATTGCCAGAGGAAGAACTCCCGCGTTACCTCGCCTCAATCCGACAGCCAACCCAGCAGCTGGCGAGTCTACGCGACGCGAAGCAATTGGCACTGGCAGAGTGAGCAGTGCAACCTTCATCGGTTTGATGTCGGGGACCAGTGCCGACGGTGTTGATGCGGTACTCGTCTCCACCGACACCGAGCAGAGCACGCTGATTCACTCCCATCACCAGCCAATGCCCGTTGAACTCCGCGAGGCGATTCTGGCTTTTCGTGAGTCAGGACCTGATGAACTGCAACGCTTGGCGACTTTGGACAGGAGATTGGCAGATGAATACGCCCGCGCGGTGCAGACGCTACTGCGATCGGCAGATGTAAACGCGGCAGCCGTCACGGCGATTGGTTGCCATGGGCAAACCCTTCGCCACCACCCGCGGGGAGACGCTCCCTACACGCTGCAGATTGGGGATCCGAACCGGCTCGCCGAGCGCACGGGCATTACCGTCGTGGCGGATTTCCGGCGCCGCGACATGGCTGCCGGTGGGCAAGGCGCGCCGCTGGTCCCTGCGTTCCATCAGGCGCGACTGGTGAGCCCAGGCGTGCCGAGCGGCATTGCCAATATCGGGGGTATCGCCAATATCACTTTGGTCTCGGCAAAGGGCGATGTCAGCGGCTGGGATACTGGCCCGGGCAATGTACTGATGGATAGCTGGATTGCGCGTCACCGGGGCGCCTCGTTTGATCAGGACGGCGCCTGGGCTGCCTCCGGCACGGTGATTGAGCCCCTACTGCAGGGCCTGCTTGAGGACCCCTACTTCGTAAAGAGCCCGCCAAAAAGCACGGGACCCGAGTACTTTCATCTCGACTGGCTGACGCGACAATTGAATGGCACCGAGTCCCCCGAGGATGTGCAACGGACGCTCGCGGAGCTCACTGTGGAAAGCCTCGCCCGCGGACTGGAGCAGGCGCCCCTGACCGTTGTGCGCGTGTGTGGCGGTGGCGCCCACAACGCCCTGCTATTGGAGCGACTGGGCCAACGCCTTGAACATGTCGAGGTCACCACCACAGAGGCAATCGGTGTCGACCCGCAGGAGGTGGAAGCTTGGGCCTTCGCCTGGCTCGCCGAGCAAACGCTGGCCGGCCTACCCGGTAATATCCCCGCGGTGACCGGGGCAGCAGGCGCTAGGGTGCTCGGAGGGGTTTTCCCCGCCTGACTGCGCGATGCTTGGCCGGCGGCAGGACCGACAAGCGTTGCCGTGCAACGTGTGGTGATTGAGATAAGAGGGTGGCAGCTGAGCCGAGGCTGCGGCCGTGACGTTATGCCCGGAAGATCGTGGTAGAGGTCGTGCTCAGCGTCGCCACATCAGGCTGAAAAATATCAGATCGAGAAAGAAGCGCCGCAACCGCAGGTTGTGGTCGCGTTGGGATTGTTCACGACAAAACGCGAACCCTCGAGGCCCTCGGAGTAGTCGACTTCGCTGCCGACCAGGTACTGATAGCTCATGGCATCGATGAGCGCTGTGACACCACCACGCTCCACCACCATGTCATCCTCACTGACGGCTTCGTCGAAAGAGAAACCGTATTGGAAGCCCGAGCATCCGCCGCCCGTGATGTAAACACGAAGCTTGAGGCCAGGGTTACCCTCGTCTTCCACCAACGCACGCACCTTGGTAACCGCATTATCGGACAGCCGAATCTCGTTGGGATCAAACGCTTCAACAACGCTCATGAGTTCTCTCGTGCACTGTCAATGACAGCCTTGGCAAAGGTGGGTCAGTGTACCGGAAATCTACCCCAAGCATCGCGCTGGGGGTGAGTTCAGTCAGGAGTCGTGCAACACACTCAGCTGGAGGGTGTTACCTCGGCAACTTTGGCCTCTCGCTTGGCGGCGAGATCGTCGGCCACGTTACTGGAATGACGAAGCCCACCGTTCACTTTGGCACCTGCCGCCATCTCAATAAGATTGTAATACACGTCGCCATCAATCACCGCTTGCTCAGACAGGACCAGCCGCTCACTCGAGTGCAGGTCACCCTCAACCTTGCCGTTGACAGTAGTATTAGGCACCTTGATTTCACCTGCCACGCGACCGCCCGACACAACGCGTAGGACTGAGTCGCCAGACGCCGATTGCACCGACCCGATGACCGTGCCCTCGATATCCAGCTGACCTGTAAAAGTGATATCCCCAGTGATGGTGGTTTCCGATGAGATCAGGGTGGTGCTGCCTGATGATGCGCCAATTGTCATCGACTCTCTCCGATTACGCATGGTATGACTCCTTGCTCTCGTTCGCTCTTTTTCTATATCAGGGTTGCGATGACACACTAACGTCCACCAGATCCTGCCAAGGGTCGCTTCGTCGAACCGTTCTGCGAACGGGCTCCATGAGCGTCACAACCGACTCAATCGTCTCCGGCACGAAAGCCTCAGGAAAAGAAATCACTGCCTGAACCTGTTGTAAGTACCGGAATCGTAATGGGGATACACCAGAAGTCACTGTGCTGTCAACTTCGTAAGCCGTGATCAACACGGCCTCCACGGGGCCTTGGCCGAGGATTTCCAGACTCAGTTGTCCTCGATAAAGCTTATCCCCACCTTCTCCCCGGTGGACGACCACCGTCACACGCCAGCCCCCTGAATCCGGCATATAGACCAGTTCCGGACGTCTCAGTACCACCGGGGTCTCGGCATCCTCCGGCGCCAGTACGCCCCGATAAAATACCAGCATGTCTTCCAGCGCGGCTATGTCGGCCGCCTGCTCACTCAGGTGATGTTGCAACTCGTTCAGAGTCTGCCGATCCGCTTCCGATTGGAGCGAAAGCTGATTAAGCTGGTCGTTGAGGGCCGCTTCCCGATCATCGGTAACCGGTGGCAGAGTGGCTATCTGGAGCCCCCACCAGATGCCGGCCGCCACGCAAACGCTGAGCGTTGACAGTAACGCCAGCAGGCGCCATCGCCAGGCATGGGGGTGAACACGTTTCACAACCGTTCGGCGCTGGTGGCGACTCATGGCTTACACGCTCGCCATTCAGGGTGCGAGAGCGATGCCTTCCAGACCCGCCATCTCGGCTTGGCCGAGCATTACATTCATGGCCTGTATCGCCTGTCCGGCCGCGCCCTTGACCAGATTGTCGATCGCGGACATGACCACCACGGTGTCACGACCTTGGGGCTGCGCGACCGCGAGGTGGCAGATGTTAGCGCCACGCACGTTACGGGTTGCGGGGTGAGCACCCGCGGGCAGCACGGCTACGGCGGGCTCTTCGGCGAATCGACTCTCGAATAGCGCCTGCAAATCGACGTCAGCCGTTTTCAAGGGAGCGAATAAGGTGGCGTGAATACCGCGACTCATTGGCACCAGATGCGGCACGAACGTCAGCTGGACCGTCTCATCCGTCATTCCGGCTAAGCCCTGCTCCATCTCGGGTAGATGTCTGTGACCGGCCACGCCGTAGGCCGCGAGGCTCTCCCCAGCTTCAGTCAGCAAACTGCCGAGCTTGGCTTGCCGGCCGGCACCACTGACCCCCGATCCGCATGAGGCAATGAGACCACTGGCATCGATCATGCCCGCCTCAAGGAGTGGCAGGAAACCCAGTTGCACAGCAGTGGGATAACAACCGGGGCAGGCGACCAATTGTGCGCCACGAATAGCCTCGCGATTAACCTCGGGTAACCCATAGACCGCCTCAGCACAGAGTTCAGGCGCCGCGTGGGTCTCGCCATACCAGTGCTCCCAGACATCAGTATCGCGCAAGCGGAAGTCGGCCGACAGGTCGACCACGCGAATACCCTGCTCAATCAATGCCGGCACTTCGCGCATGGCGACGTTGTGGGGCGTCGCAAAGAACACCAGGTCGCAGGCTGAGTAGTCCGCTTTGGCAGGGTCCGTGAAGGCCAGATCACAAGCGCCCAACAGGCTCGGAAATAGATCGTCCAGACGACGGCCCGCCTCACCTCTGGAGGTAATAAGCGACACCGTGACGCCCGGGTGACGCAGGAGAAGCCGCAACAGCTCCACGCCTGTGTACCCGGTTCCGCCGACCACTCCGACCCTGATCATTTTCGCGCCTGCTTCTGTTAGTGTTGCGGGGC
>JBELDB010000091.1:0-2583 GCA_042094525.1 Congregibacter sp.
GTAGATGAACCGGGAATCAGCGTCTGGATGGTGGGCAGTGAGGCGTTCAGTGATTTGCCACGAGGGTATGCCCAGGTGTATCTGAATGCCCCGGTGCGTCAAAGTGCCGATGGTGTGGTGATGCTCGTATTGTGGGCTGACCTTTTCCGGCTGCAGCAGACCGCGTTGATCAACGAGGCAGGCATAGCCGGTATGGGTCTCAGTCTGGGCACCGATGAAGGTATTCAGCTTTGGGTATCGGGTTTCACGGATAAACAACCCGAGTTGCTGAACGCTGCCCTCAAGGGGTTGCGGGTGAATCCAAGCGAGCAGTCGCTCGCTCAGGCGGTGGATCGCTTTGTTCGCAGTCTGGAGAACCGCAAGCGAGAGTTACCTGTGAGCCAGCTGGGTGGCACCTTATCCCGCCTCGTCTCATCGGGTTACTACGATGAGGCCTCGATGCTCGAGGTAGTGAGGTCACTGACGCTGGACGAGTTCAATGCGTTCGTGGATGGGCTGCTCAGGGACACATTAGTGCGAATTGGCCTATACGGTAACTATGACGCCAAAGATGCCGAGCGAATCGCAGATTCGGTGCGCCGCGCACTGCCGGACAATGTCATGGAGGACCGACCCTATGTGCGAGGCCGAACATACGCGCCGCAAGCGGGGCGCACCGTTGTCTTTAACAGCGACATTCCGGTTGAAGATCTCGGCATGATGCTGCTCTATGCCGCACCCGAGGCGACGGTGGCAAATGAAGCGGCTGGCATGGTGCTAGCCCGGCACATCAGGAATCGTGCTTTCGACACGCTGAGAACCCAGGAGCAGTTGGGATATGCGGCCGGCGGGTTGACCACCAAGCTCCAAGACCATCCCGTCATCGGTTTTTATATACAGACGCCGGTGAAGGCTCCAGCCGCGATGCTGAAGCGTTTTGAATCCTTTGCCGAGGAGTACGAGGTGATGCTCGAGGAGATGACGCCAGAGCAATTCGCCAATTTGAAGTCGGGTGTGCTCACTCAACTGACCGAGCCCCCCACGAACCTGGCGGATGAAGCCGGCCCCTTTATTGGCGACTGGAACAGAGAGAATTACGCGTTTTCGACCCGGGACACCATGATTGAAGCGGTGAAGAAAGTGTCTTTGCAGTCGGTGCGAGACTATTATCGGGACACTGTGTTGAGCGAAGCGCCGAGCCGTATTCTGATTCAGATGCGGGGAGAGCGCTGGCAGACGGAGCCGTTTGCCGCTATTGAGGGTGCGGTCGTGCTGGAGAGTGTGGAAGCGTTTCATCGCGACATGCCGGTTCAGCCGCTCAACTGAACACTTCATGGGGCCGAGACGCCGGTAATGGGTATAACGCTCGCTGACTGCTACAACACTCGCCAATTCCGCAAGTTGGCTAAAGCGCGCTTGCCTGCGCCCATCTTTCATTACATTGATGGTGCTGCCGATGATGAGGTGACCTATCGACGCAACACCGAGGCGTATGAGAGCTGTGACCTCGTGCCCAATGTGCTCGCCGGCGTAAAGGACATTGACCTGAGCACAACGGTCATGGGCATTCCTATGGATCTGCCTTTGTTCCTCTCGCCGACGGCGCTACAGCGATTGTTTCATCATGACGGTGAGCGCGCGGTAGGGCGAGCTGCGGAGCAATTCAATACGCTTTTTGGTATTTCCTCGCTGGCCACTGTCGGGATCGAGGAGATCGGGCGCACCATTCGCTCTCCAAAAATATTCCAGCTTTATTATCACAAGGACAAGGCGCTCACCTGGGGCATGATCGATCGTTGCCGGGAGGCGAATTTCGATGCGCTTGCGCTCACCGTGGATACGATCGTGGGCGGCAACCGCGAGCGTGATTTGTGGACGGGCTTCACGTCGCCGCCCAAACTGACACCCGCTAGCCTGCTGAGCTTTGCCACCCACCCCGCCTGGACCTGGCACTATTTGATGGGTGAGCCCTTTGAGCTGCCGAACCTGAAGGACCACATTCCAGAAGGGTCCGACGTCAGCATTTCGGTGTCTGACTACTTTTCGACCATGCTTGATCAGACCATGGATTGGGACGCGGCTGCCGAGGTGCGCGAGCGATGGGGTAAGGCCTTCTGCCTGAAGGGCATTATGTCCGTCGCCGACGCAAAAAAAGCGGTGGAGATCGGAGCGGATGCCATTATGGTATCTAATCACGGTGGCCGCCAACTGGACGGCAGCCGGTCTCCCTTTGATCAATTGGCTGAGATCGTCGATGCCGTCGGTGACCAGATCGATGTGATTTGTGATGGCGGCATCCAGCGCGGCACTCATGTGTTAAAGGCACTGTCTATGGGCGCCAAGGCCTGCTCCGGTGGGCGCTGGTACCTTTACGCTCTGGCTGGTGCAGGAGAGGCGGGGGTAAAGCGAGCGCTCACTAACCTCCAAGCGGAGCTCGTTAGGGATATGAAGCTGATGGGGGCCACGTCCATTGCGGATCTGGGCCGCCATAATCTGCGTACTCGTTAAGCGCGCCGTCTTCCTCGCTCTAACCACCGTTATTCGTCTAACGCAGCGTTCCGGTTAATCCAGGCGCCTGCTTTGAAGCGCAGCTGCTCCTTAAGC
>JBELDB010000091.1:2683-6365 GCA_042094525.1 Congregibacter sp.
ACAAAAGCCGCCATTAGTCGTCATTTATATAGTTCTATAAAAGAACTATATTACGTTTAAGGTCAGAAATTGATAGTTTCCACCTTCACAGGCACAGTTTATTAGATTCTATAAAAGAACCTAATCGGACTTTTGGTTTAACACCGCCATGACAACCCGGCGCTCTAGCTGGCACGGCACCCACTCAAGGGGCCCGCCGTATCGGGTGTGTCAGTGACGTGGGGTGGTGAGAGGTGAAGCAGGGGAAGCCAATGAGTAAGTTGGACGCGAATGAAGTTGACGAATGGACAGAGTCGCTGGACTCGGTGCTCCGGTTCAACGGGCCGGCGGCGACAGGTCAACTACTGAGACACCTGTCAGAGCATGCCCAATCATCAAGGGTGCCTTTGCCCAGCGCGATTACGACACCCTTCCGAAACACGATCTCGCCTCAGGAAGAGCGACCGATGCCCGGCGATCTGTTCATGGAGCGCCGTATCCGTTCACTGGTCCGCTGGAATGCCATGGCGATGGTAATGCGCGCCAACGATAACGAAGACGGGTTGGGGGGGCATATCTCCAGTTTCTCTTCCAGTGCCACGTTATATGACGTGGGTATGAATCATTTCTTTCGTGGTACCGCAAATGGGCATCCCGGCGACCTGGTGTATTACCAGGGCCATAGTGCCCCGGGTATGTATGCACGTTCCTACCTCGAGGGCGTGATCAGCGAGTCGCAGCTGGAAAACTTTCGGCGCGAGGTCGGAGGTCAGGGCCTTTCCTCATACCCCCATCCCTGGCTGATGCCCGATTACTGGCAGTTCCCGACAGTCTCTATGGGGCTGGGTCCTATTCAGGCGATTTACCAGGCCCACGTGATGAAGTATCAGAGCAAGCGCGAACTGATCGATCACCGGGACAGGAAGATTTGGTGCTTTTTGGGCGATGGCGAGTGCGATGAGCCTGAGTCGCTGGGCGCAATTGCCCTTGCGGGTCGTGAGCGACTCGGCAATTTACATTTTGTTGTGAACTGCAACTTGCAGCGGCTCGACGGACCGGTCCGCGGTAACGGCAAAATTATTCAGGAGCTGGAAGGCGTTTTCCGTGGTGCGGGATGGCAAGTCATCAAGGTGGTTTGGGGCCGCAAATGGGATCCCCTGATCGAACGTGACCAAAGTGGCCTGCTGCAAAAAATTATGGATGAGGTCTGCGATGGCGAACTTCAGAACTGCAAGTTCAATGGTGGCGCCTACACGCGAGAGCACTTCTTCGGGAAGTATCCCGAGACCCTCGAGTTGGTAAAGGACCTCAGTGACGAGGACATCATGTACCTGAACCGGGGCGGTCATGATCCCTACAAGGTTTATGCAGCCTATGCGGCAGCCTGCGAGGAGCTTGAGCGTCCAACGGTGATTCTCGCCATGACCGTCAAGGGTTACGGGACCAGCGAAGCGGGCGAGGCAAGTAACGAGACGCACTCGCTGAAGAAGCTCGACGTGAAAAGTCTGCAGGCCTTCAGGGATCGTTTTGGAGTGCCTATCAGCGATAAAGATTTGAAGGAGGTGCCGTTTTATCGACCCCCTGAGGACAGTCCTGAAATGCGTTACATGCGTGAGCGACGGGCTGAATTGGGCGGCAGTATCCCGGCGCGACGAACCCGTTCCCACTCTCTCCCTGCACCGGAGCGAAGTGCTTTTGCCGGGCAATTGAAAACCTCCGGCAAAAGGCAGATCAGTACGACGATGGCTTTCGTGCGCATTCTTTCGACGCTGCTGAAAGACAAAGCTCTCGGTGAGAGAGTCGTACCGATCGTCCCGGACGAGGCGCGTACCTTCGGCATGGAGGGCATGTTCCGGCAAATGGGTATCTACTCATCGGTCGGCCAGCGTTACACCCCTCACGACTCCGGCGGCATTCTTTATTACAAAGAGGCGGAAACAGGCCAGATTCTGGAGGAGGGCATCAATGAGGCGGGGGCTTTCTCAGCATGGCTCGCGGCCGCGACCTCCTACAGCGTCTCGGATTTCCCGATGGTGCCGTTTTATATTTTTTATTCCATGTTTGGCTTCCAGCGCATTGGTGATCTCGCCTGGGCGGCCGGGGATAGTCAGGCACGAGGGTTTCTCATTGGCGCCACTGCCGGTCGGACAACGCTTAACGGGGAGGGCTTACAGCACCAGGACGGCCACAGCCACCTGATTGCGGCCACCATACCGAACTGCATCAGTTATGACCCCGCCTACGCCTATGAACTGGCCGTGATCATTCAGGACGGAATGCGGCGCATGTTTGAGGTTGGTGAGAACTGTTTCTACTACATCACCACCATGAACGAGAACTATGTGCACCCCGATATGCCAGAGGGAGTCGAGCAGGGCATCGTCAAAGGACTCTATCGGCTGCGCCGCAGCGATGTGCAAACAGCACCGAAAGTCCAATTGTTGGGCGCCGGCGCAATCCTCCGAGAAGTGGAGGCGGCCGCCGAACTGCTGGAGCAGGATTTTGGCGTCGCCGCCGATATCTGGAGCCTCACCAGCGTTAACGAATTGGCACGAGAGGGCAACGATGCGGCGCGCTGGAATCGATTGCACCCAACCGAGACGTCGAGGGTGCCGTGGATCACCGAGCAGCTACGCGAGTCGGGCGGCCCCTTTATCGCAGCCACCGATTACCAGAAAGCCCATACAGATCAGCTCCGCGAGTTCGTGCCGGGCTCATTTACTGTGCTGGGCACCGATGGTTTTGGCCGCAGTGATACCCGCGGACAGTTGCGACAGCACTTTGAGGTCAGCCGGGAATACATCGCTCTGGCGGCGATCAAAGCACTGGCTGATGAGGGCGAGCTGGATCCTAAGCAAGTCGAGCGCGCCCTTACGCAATTGGGTATTGATGTCGACAAGCCCAACCCCATGCATGTGTAACCACCGATCAGGAGGCAGGACATGGCAGAAGAACTGATTAAAGTCCCCGACATCGGCGGTGCAGAGGGCGCCGAGATTGTGGAGGTATTGGTGGCCCCAGGAGATGCTATCGATATTGAGCAAAGCCTTGTCGTTGTGGAGTCAGATAAGGCATCGATGGAGATTCCCGCACCGATGGCGGGGACGGTTACTGAGCTTCGGGTCGCGGTGGGTGATGCGGTATCTGAAGGTGACGTGATTTTGGTGCTCAAGACCGACAGCGCTGCTTCACACGCTGAGCCGCAGGGGGTGGCACCCAATGCCGAGTCGGCCGCTGGCGATGCCCCAAATGGCGACTCAGTCCCCCCCGTCGCGACAGCGACCCCAGAAGAACACGCTGCTCCGCCGTCAGATGCTGCCAAGTCGGCCAGCCCCGCAGCGGACATTATCGACGTGAAGATTCCCGATCTGGGAAGCGATCAGGGCGCGGATCTTGTCGAGATTTTGGTGCCGGTGGGCAGTGAGGTGGAAGAAGGCGATTCGCTGGTGCTTTTGGAGTCGGACAAGGCCTCTATGGAAGTCCCTGCGCCGGCCGCAGGGACTGTGCTGGAGTGGTTAGTCGAGACCGGCGCCACGCTAACAGAGGGAGTGGTGATCGCCAGGCTGGCGCTCAGTGCGGAGGCACCATCGGCCACACCGACGCACGATCCGGCGATCAATCAAGGCGCTGAATCCGCAGGCTCAGCGCCATTGGGCACAGCGGGTCAACCGCCTTCGACTGAAGAGCCATCCTCCGAGGCGGC
>JBELDB010000092.1:0-6362 GCA_042094525.1 Congregibacter sp.
ACTATGGTGAGAAGACGCCTGAGGGTGGTTTTGTCATTCACGGGCGCTCCGACGCAGTGTTGAATCCCGGCGGTGTCCGCATTGGCACTGCGGAAATCTACCGGCAGGTCGAGCGTGTTTCCGAGGTGCTCGATAGCGTGGTAGTGGGGCAGAACTGGCAGGATGATGTGAGGGTGTTGTTGTTTGTGGTCCTGCGCGACGGCGTGGCGCTCGATGAACAGCTGATCGCCCGTATTCGCGGCGAAATTCGGACTAATACGACGCCACGCCATGTACCGGCCAAGGTAATCCAGGTCGCGGATATTCCGCGCACCATTAGCGGCAAGATCGCCGAACTCGCGGTGCGGAAGATCATCCATGGTGAGCAGGTCGGTAATCGGGACGCGTTGGCTAATCCCGAGGCACTTGCCCTGTATCGAGCGCTGCCTGAACTCGAAGCTGACTGATCTTGCTCCAGCATCGTTTAGAGAGCCATTTGACAGCCTCCGCACGATTCGCTGAACTGACGCCATGAGCAAACTCTTTTTCCGTTACGGCGCCATGAACAGCGGCAAGAGCACCGCCATGTTGCAGGTAGCCCACAATTATGAAGAGCGCGACCAGAGGGTTGTGTTAGTGAAGTCGTCGGTTGATACCAAGGGTGACGACCAGATCGTTTCTCGTCTCGGCGTGACGCGACAGGCAGATTTACTGCTCTCTCCCGGTCAGGATTTGCGTGCGGCTGTAAAAGCGGTCGCTGCTCAACGGTCTGATCTCAGTGACGGAGTGGCCTGCGTGCTGATTGATGAGGCCCAGTTTCTGACGCCAGAGCAGGTTGACCAGGCGCTGGCTGTTGCGGTGTTGGATGAGGTGCCCGTGGTCGCCTTTGGCATTCGTACGGACTTTCGAACCAAGGCTTTTCCGGGTAGCCAGCGCCTGATGGAAGTGGCTCACTCGCTACAGGAGATGAAGACGATCTGTCGCTGCGGTAACAAGGCCATCTTCAACGCCCGCTTGGGTGAGCACGGCATCACTCGTGAGGGTGAGCAGGTGATGATCGATGGAGAGTCTGCTCGATATGAGGCGCTCTGCGCGCGCTGTTACTTGGAGGCTCAGGACGCCTGAGCTCGGATCGAGAGCAGCCAGTTGCTTCCCGGATAGAGGAGAGGGGTACAAAAAAACAGCGGCCTGAGCCGCTGTTTTTTTAGCGACCGACTGGCCGCGCCCTAAAAACTAGTGATCGTGATGATGATCGTGGGAGTGGGGACTGTGGTCATCGTGATGGTGATGGCCATGCCAGTGATCGTGCCGGTGGCCATCACTCTTATGCTCTGTATCGTGACCGTCCTCATTACCCCTTCTTGGCATCAGCATCTCGAAGTCCTTGGGGCTGTGGGGATGGTTGTGATCTTTGCTGAAGGCCCAGTGATACAGCAGTGGGTCTCTGGCGAGTAGCCGTGCCTCTGAGCGATCCGCGTTCTCGACAGGGGTGCTCCATGGGTTGTAATGGAAATGGTTGAATAGCTTGGAATCGACCCGGCCCAAAGCAATACAGCCATACTCAGATGCAAACGCGCCGTGGTTGATGTACGCGGGCCGCCAGAAGTAGCCACCTGTTGGCACATCGCCGAACTGCATCATCCACGAAGTGCCCCAGAGGTGATAGGACTCCTCGGCGCAGTCGTGGTAGGAGATGTTGTCCTGATAGAAATTCGGGGTCATGCAGTACAGGAACGTCATGGCGAAGGAGTTAGGGTTGTAATTGAGCAGTTTGATCATGCAGCCCGAGGCGACACTGGGTTTGGCCACGTTACCCGCCGCCCAGGCGATATCCATGTAGCTGTCCACGTCGTGATACAGCTGGGTTTGTGCTGAAGGGTGATGCTCTGTCGCCTCTTCATGACTCGGCTCGCCGGTGTTGTACATGTACAGCACGAGGCAACCCTGATCAGAGCTGATCTCTGGCAGAGCATAGCCTGCGGGCACATAAAAGTAGTGGCCCTTGCGGCAGGTGCGGTCGCCTACCTTGAGCTCACCTTCAATCACAATCAACTCGTACTCAGACCAGGAGAATCCCGGCGTGCGCTTGTAGCCACCATCGAATTGCACAGTCATGGAGCAGGCACCGGTATCGATGTCCATGCTGAGCATTTTGTAGTGCATGCCCGTGCCGAAGCCAAGCAAACGCATGGGCTTAAAGTGGTTATCTCGATCGCAAAACGGTTCGATATGGGGTCGCGCCATGGTTCAGCCCTCCTTTGCGTTGCGTGGCGTGTCGTCGCTGTCGACACCGTATTTCCAGACCACCTGATCCTTTCTGTCAGCGGGCTTCACGGGGAGGTCGCTTTCCGGGATCGGCATCTTGTCGTCGCCATCCATATTGAAGCCGTTGGTCCGCAGACGATCGAAGAACTCCTGGTACCACTTCTCCCGGGTGGGGGCGAGCGCCTCCATGGCGGCTTCGATCTGGGCAAAGCGCTCTTCCTGCTCGGCAATTTCTTCTTTGACCCATTCCTCGGCTTCCGAGCTGCGCTCGTGGTCTATGTAAAGGTTTTTAAACGTCATCGACTGTTCTCCTCTGCAATCTGGATGGCACCCTCGCCATGCAAGGCTGCCAGTTGATCTGTGCTATAGCCCACCTCGATGAGTAACTCGTGGGTATGTTCACCAAGGCCAGGTGGGAGCCGGCGAATGCTCGCGGGCGTTTTCTCAAAATTCATGGGGGGGCTCGAAAACCGCAGCCGTCCCTCGGTGGGATGGTCATGCTCTTGCCAGAAACCACCGCCGACCAGCTGGGGGTCTTCAATCAGCTCGTCGAGTGTATTGACCACCATCATCGGCACGTTGGTATCCCCCAGCAGATCGACCCATTCCTGTCGCGTTTTGCTGGCGATAATGTCCCCGGTTTCGCGATAGGACTCATTGATGTTGGCGAGTCGCAGCGCCATCGTTTGGAATCGTGGATCCTCAGCCAGCTCGGGCTTGCCGGCAATAGAGCAGAATGTGCCCCAGTGATTATCCCAATAGGGTAAGACGGCGAGGTACAGCCCATCTGCCGTTTTATAGGGCCTGCGATGGGACGCCATAAGCCTCACGTACCCCGCTTTATCGAGGGGAGGGACAAAGCTTTGTCCCCACAGGTGTTCAGTCATGACAAACGACACCATGCTCTCGAACATGGGCACTTCGATGGATTGTCCTTCGCCGGTTCGCTCACGGTGGAAGAGGGCTGCCAGCACGCTCTGTACCACCATCAGCCCGGTTGTTTTGTCAGCAATGATGGTGGGCAGGTAGCGCGGCTCGCCCTCGACCATGCTTTGCAATATGGCGATGCCGCTGGCCGCCTGAATGGAATCATCCAGCGCTCCCTTATCACCATACGGGCCTTTTTTGCTATAGCCGTAGGTTGCGCAATACACCACGGTCGGATTCACGACCTTGACCTGCTCGTAATCTAGGCCCAACCGTTCCATGGCCTGAGGTCGAAAGTTATGCACGACGACATCGGCCGTGGCGATGAGTTTGAGCGCCGCTTCGCGACCCGCGTCACTTTTGAGATCCAGTGCCACCGAGCGCTTGTTGCGGTTGCAGGTCAAAAAGAGTGCAGACATCTTCGGGTCGTTAGCATGGGGCCCGAGATTTCGGTTGGTATCTCCCGACAACGGCTCGATTTTCACCACATCGGCGCCCAGATCGCCGAGCATCTGGCAGGCATAGGGTCCCAGGACAACAGACGTCATCTCAACGACGCGAATGCCTTCCAGTGGCGAGGTTATGACAAGGCCTCCAGGCCATAGACGCGAATGGCGTTATCGCGCATGAACTTTTTGCGTACCTCGGGCTTCAAACCAAACTCATCCACCTCATCCACGGTGCGCTTGAAGCGTAATACCGGGAAGTCGGTGCCAAAAATGACTTTGTTCTGCCCGTAGGAGTTGATGTAGTGCTTCACCGAATCTGGCCAGTACTTAGGACTGTGCGCATCGGTCACGATAAAGACGTTCTCGTGTTTCCATGACATGGCGATCATTTCGTCATGCCACGGTATTCCCACGTGCGTACCCAGCAGCTTGAGTTCCGGGAGATCGCAGGCGATGTCGTCGAGGTAAATGGGACGGCCCACAGAGCGACAAGGGTGCTCCTTGGCGTAGATCAGAGACTGGCCCACCTGCATCTGGACTGGAATATCCAGCTCGATACATTTGGCATAGAAAGGGTAGTACTTGGCGTTGTTGGGGGGCAGCTCAAACCAATGCGGGTACAGGTGAGCGCCGATAAATCCGAAGTCCTTAACGGCAGTCTCGAGCTGCCTTACGCCATCCATACCCATATAGGGGTCGAGGCCCAGCATGCCGCGGAAACGGTCTGGGTACTGCTCAACGGCGCGCGACACCACCTCCAGCGGCATGTGGTAGCAACCGGGTAAGCCCACTCTGCCGGCCTTTGCGGCGACAAGAAAAGCGACATCAATGCCGGCCTCATCCATGCCCTCGATCATGGCCTCGAGGGTGATGCCCGCTGAGTCGTGTTTGCCTTTGACCTTGCCGACAAAAAATTCGTCTGTCCAACCGGGGCGATGTGAGAGTGCCTCGGGCGTCCAGATGTTGCACACGGCATCGATAACGCTGTAGTCCGTCATAATCAGAGCCCCATCCAGCCAATTGCGACACCACACCCTAGCATGGCCGCACCGGCGGTACTGTGGCCGAAGCGCGCCAGTACAGGGATTCTCAGGCGCTCGAGTCCGATCTGGCCCAGCGTGACGGCGGCGAGCATCGTCGCCACGGTGACCACTGCGAAAACGCCCGTCACCCAAAAGATCCCGGCCACGCTTTGGGTGGCGGCGGGGAACATGAGCAGGGGAATTAAAGGCTCACAGGGACCCAAAACGAACACTACAAAAATCGCCCAGGGAGTCAGGGTTCCAGTGGGCGGTGCCTCAGCGGGTCGGGTGTGGGTATCACCAGGATGCAGGTGCTCGTGGTAGTGGCTGCCTTCTCCGTGGTTGTGCCAGCCTGAAGCGGTATGTGGTTGCTGTCGGTATGCGTGCCGCAGACCCCAGGCGCAGTAGAGTGCACCGACAATGCAAAGCGCCCAGGCTGCCAACTCGCCTCGTTGGGACTCAATCCACTCCAGTCGGGTGAGTTCGATTCCCGCCACGATGCCAAGCACGCCCAAGGCGACAGAGCCCACAAGATGTCCCGAGCCGCACAGCAACACGACGCGCAGCGTCTTGGGTAAGGACCAGCCCCGTGCTTTGGCCATGGCAATAAAGGGCACGTAATGATCCGGGCCAAGTATCGTATGCACGAACGCAATGGACGCGGCCGAAATAATCAGAATAACGAGTTCAGGAGCCATACCACCCTACAGCAACAGCATCAGCCTTCGGCTGACTTTGACTTATTGTTCTGTGTTTATACCAAACTTGGCGATGGGCCGCCAAGCTTTGTCACACCAGCAGGCCATGATCTTTGGCGAAAAACCCGCCCGACTCGCCGATTCTATCTTCGGCAGTCAGCCTCTGTCAGGCTCGCTTCTGCGTTGCGATCTGCTGCATAGTGCGAGCATCTCTGGAATGTATGAAAGGATTTTCGATATCACTCACTCAGAAGGCAGCGGGGACTATGGATTCAAACCGATTAGCAGGGTCGTCCGCCTCACCTACGGCTTTGGTGCCGTGGCTTATGGCATCAAGGACAACGGCTTCGCCTATTTCTTGCTGCTCTTCTACGGCACTGTGGTGGGCTTGGAGCCTGCACTGGCGGGGACGGCGCTGCTGATAGCGCTCATCTTCGACGCCTTCAGCGATCCCATTGTGGGTTACTGGTCCGACAACACCCGGTCTCGCTGGGGGCGTCGCCACCCGTTTATGTATGCCGCAGCGATTCCCGTGGCACTGTGTTACTCGCTACTGTGGCAGCCGCCTGATTGGAGTGACGGGGCGCTGTTTCTCTATCTTGTTGTACTAGCGGTCCTCATTCGCACACTCATCACCTTTTTCGAAACACCGAGTTCTGCCTTGATGCCGGAGCTGACCGCTGACTACGACGAGCGCACCACCATTCAGGCCTGGCGCTCCTTCTTTGGCTGGGCGGGTGGTGCGGGCATGGCCGTGTTTATGTACGCGTTTCTGTTGGTGCCCAGCGAGACCTATCCGGTGGGCGCACTGAATCGCGACGGCTACGAAACTTACGGGGTGATCTCCGGCGGTGTGATTCTGGTGGCGATTCTGGTGTCGGCACTCGGGACGCACCACCGCATTGGCTCGTTGACGGCGCCACCGCCCAGAGCGCGTGCAGGTCTGAAGTCGGTGTTTAAAGAGGTGATCGAAACACTGGCAGACCGAAGCTTCTTTGCGCTGTTCATCTCGTCCATTGCTA
>JBELDB010000093.1:0-6260 GCA_042094525.1 Congregibacter sp.
ACACGCTAGCCGAGCCCTTGTTGCTGCATGGGCTAGTGCAAAAAGCTGATCTCGATCGGGCCATTCGCGAGCTCATGGATAATGTGGGTCTGGCACGCGCCTTTGTGCGCAAGTATCCGCACGAGTTCTCGGGGGGGCAGCGCCAACGTATTGCCATTGGCCGCGCACTCGCGACACGCCCTGAGTTTATGGTGGCGGACGAGCCGGTCTCGGCGCTGGACGTGACCATTCAGGCACAGATTCTCGACCTGCTCGCCGACCTCACCAAGGAATACGGCCTGACCATGCTGTTTATCTCGCATGATCTGGCGGTGATTCGCCAAATCGCCGACCGCATTGCGGTGATGTATCGCGGCAAGTTGGTTGAGGAGGGCCCAACCACACAAGTATTTGAAACGCCGCAGCAGGACTACACCCGCTCGTTACTGGCAGCGATTCCGGGCGCGAACGCCGCCTGAGCCTGAAGTCTGCTTGGGCTAGCCCAGCAGCCACCAGCAAACAGCAGCGCCCAAGACGACGCCTTTAAACCATGCGAACCACAGTGCCTGATAAGGCGACATGTGGAGTCGCTGCATCCATTGCTCCGTTTGGCGCTTATGCCAATCAAAGAACGTCATACAGTACCCCCTCATTTTGCACTTAGAATCCTAGCGCAACGGTCACTGAGCGAATGCGCGGCGCCCACGGAACATCACCAGAGAGATCATCAATGCCATCAGCATCAATAGCCATCGTGAATCGATGGGGACGGGCATGACCGACTCAGACTCGAACGGCGGAGGTCCGTCATAGATATCGACCACTGCATTGTCTGAATCCGGGACGCCTGTGTCCGCACGGATATCCGCCGCACTATCAAGACGCGTACCTGACGCCACATTAGATCCGATATCGACAGTGAAGGTTGCCTGTCCTGTTGCACCGCGGGCTAAATCCCCCACAGCCCACTCAACATGCGGCGCTAGGTTTGGATCCAGAGCAAGACCACCGCCATTCGTCGTAGATCGATAAGTCGTGTCCGGCGGCAGCCACGCTTCCACCAGCGCTCCTGTAACACCGTTGTTGCCGTTATTCGCCCAGGTGACGGTATAGACGACTGTCTCGCCCGCACGATGAGTGGATTGATCCGGCGTTATCGTGACGTCGAGGGCGGGTGAAGCCCTCTCCTGCGTTTGCCACTCTGTCACGTCCGTATCCCGCAACAAGTCGCTCACTTGTGCGAAGTTATTGAGCGTTTGGGGCAACGTGTTCGGATCGGTGCCAACAACCAGGTCGATACCGATAATGCTTCCGTCGGTGATATTGCCCAGATCCCAGCTCAAGAATCGCCCGTTCACCGTATCAGGCGCGGGCGAAGCAGACTTATAGGTCGCGCCAGCAGGAAGCGTATCCACCAAGTTCACTCCCGGGGCCACCACCGTCCCGACATTTTGAACCGTGATGCGATAACTGATGTCCTCCCCCGCTACGATCTCCGCATTACCGGTTTTGACCACATCGATATCAGGCTCACCCACCAACAAGGTAAACGCGGTCCCGCTCTTGGGCGCGGCATTGGTCGCAGAGATGTTGGCCTTTGAAATGAACTGAGTGCCCTCTGGCAGATTGATATCGGGGTCCACAGCGAATTGCAGCGTGATGGGACCTGTGGGCGGTAGGCTCGAGGTCGACCAGACAGCGCGGCCATTCTCAAAGCGACCCCCACCGTCGATGACCGCCGGGGTAGTGCCAGAAGGCAACGTCGCGGTCAGCAGCGTGTCCACCGCATTCGCATTACCAATGTTATGCGTGGTAACGGTATAAATAAGTCTGATGCCCGCGACAACGGTCGCGCGGCTAACGCTGTAGTCGAGCTCAAAGACAGGCTGCCCCGTCACCGGCAAGGTCAGGGTATCGGTGACTTGCGGCAGGCTACCGCCATTGTTGGGCTTTTCGCCGCTCACGGTGACGCTATTCAGCAGTGCATCGCCGTCAAATAGCGTCGCGGCCGCCTCGGCTGTCACGTGATACACCGTCTGCTCACCGGGTGCGAGGCTGGCCAGTGTCCAGGTCACTGTGCCGCCAGTTGCGTCACCACTGTGGGTTCCGCCCCCTGTGGCACTAGTGAAGATCGTCGTGCCCGGTAGCCTATCGACCACCTGAACGTTCACCGCGCTGTCGGAACCCTCATTGCGCACCGTGACGTCATAGGTGACGGTGTCACCCGCGCCAATCGCGGCAATCGAAGCTGCCTTGTCGACCGTCAATACCGCACTACTCAGGACCGTGATATCCCAGGTATTACTCTTAGTAGTGCCGGTCGTGGTGCTGGAGATGGTGGCCGCATTATGGATGATCGTGCCGTCACGCAGATCATCGCCGACCTGAGTTTTAATGAGGATCCCGCCCTTTGCGCCGGCAGGCAGCGAACCGAGATCCCAGGTGAGTGTTTGCCCATTAATGTTATCGGGTGCCGGCAGGCTCTCGATAAAAGTCACCTCGGGGGGCAGCACATCAACAATTTCTGTCGAGACCGCCTCGACGCTGCCTGTGTTCTCGTAATCCAGCTGGTACGTCACCTCGTCACCGGGTAGATTGCCCGCGGAGGCGCCCGAGTTAGCGACAGTGCTACTGCTGCTTTTGGCCAAGGTCAGCACCGCATTGCGCACAACCACCTCTGCCTCGTCCGTAAGCGGCAGTGGCAGCTCGGTCGCGGTAAGATTGGTGCGGTTAATGAGCGAATAACCGTTGTCGAGGTTGGCATCGGCTTGCGCGGTTACCTGCAGCACCGCCACCTGCTTGGCCGGCAACTTCGCTGCCGTCCAAGTCACGGTATTACCCTGCGCGCTGTAATTGCCGCTGGCATCCACCAGCGTCAGACCGGGGGGTAAGGTATCGGTGAGCGTTAAATTTGTAGCGGTATCGCTGCCAATATTGGCCACCTCAAGACTGAACACCAAGAGATCACCGGCAATCACCGTATCGCCCGTCACAGACTGCTTGGTGAGCTCTAACACTGGTCCGCTGGAAACCACCGGGGGCTTGCCCTTGAACTCGGAGGGGACGGACACCGTCGGGTCAGTGGGTTCAGAGAGCGTTGCCGTATTGGGCAGCACTGTGCCGTTCGGCACTACCGCATCGACCTTCACCACCACTTGCACCGAATCAGAAGTGCCGGGTGCCAACGCCGGGAGATTATTCCAAACGATCGTGCCAGTCTGCTGAGTATCAGGCGCACCGCCCTGAGTGGCGCTCACAAACGTCACATAATCGGGCAGCGGGTCTTCAATGCGCAGCGCGTCGCTCGCTTGCGTACCGGTGTTTTGATACGTGATGGTGTAGCTGAATTCCTCACCGGGTGAGACCGACTTGGCCGAGGCCGACTTCACCATGGAGAGCACAGGCTCACCGGTCACACGAATCTCAACCTCATTGGATATCGCACCGCCCACGCCGGTCATGGTGCTGGTGAGATTGGCGCTATTGGTCAGCAACGTGCTTTCGGGTAAGTCTTTGGCCACCGTGGCGGTCACGGCCAAGGTCACTGGCACACCCACTTCCAAACTGGGCAAGGTCCAGGTGATTTTCTGGCCGGACACCGTCCCTGAGGTGCTCCCCGCATCAATCGCGAGTTTCGAGGGCAGCAGATCTGACACCGTGACGTCAGTGGCGTCTGCATCACCGACATTCTCCGCCGTGATGTAGTAGGTCACGCTGTCGGCCACAGCACCACTCGCGGTGGTCGGGCTGAACAGCACTGGCTTGCTCGCTGACTTAGCCAGTTTGAACACCGGTGAAGAGCTCACCTCGGTCAGCACCGGGTTACTGTATTGGTCCCCCGTCTCGGTGGACGAAAGCCCTGCCCTGTTGACCAGCGTTGTGCCATCAGTCACCACTGCATCAATCACAGCATCAAAAGTAATTTGGCCAGTAATCGTGCCTTCGCCGAGATCACCGACGTCCCAAACCAACAGCCCGCTACTGACATCCGAGCGAGCACCATCGATGGGGTAATTGGCGCTGCCCGTCACATAAGTGGTGAAGTCGGGCAGCAGATCCGCTACCAGTACGCCGCTGGCGGTTCCGCCGGCTTTGGTGAGATCAATCACGTAATGTAGCGTGTCGCCTGGAGAAGCGGTTCCCACCGCGTCGGGTGCTAGCGTGCCCTCGTGTTTCTCGATGGTGAAACTGGGGTTTTCGGTTAAGGTCACCGTCGCGACATCAATGTCAGCGTCTTTATCCGAGATAAGCGTCACCAGGTTATCCACATCCACCGCCGGCACGTACTGCCCATTGGCGGGTACTTTTGTGGTGATCACTTTGGTGCCTGAGGCGCCCGCCTTGAGCGTGCCTAGCGCCCACTCAATAAGGCCGTTGATGTCCGCTGTTTTCTGATTGGTGGCGCTGACAAAATCGAGCGCCGAGGGCAGTTGATCGGCCAGCACCGCATTGAGCGCGTCGCCGTTACCCGTGTTTTGATAAGTGAGCGTAAACGTGACCGTATCGCCCGGGTACGCAACGGTCGGGCTCGCCGTTTTGGTCACGACCAGATTGGGCGCTTCCCTGACAGTGGATACCGCAGACGCCGACTGCTGCGGCGCCTCGGTCGTAGTCACAAACGCCTGATTGGTCAGGGTGTCGCCCACCTGCACACCGGCGGTGTTCACCGTGAGGGTAATCGTATTGGACTTGCCCGGATCGAGATCGGGCAGCTGCCAGACAAGCGTCGCGCCACTATTAGCGGTCGACGTGGGGCTGGGATTAGCGGCCCCAAGGGTCGTGTTATCGGGCAAGCTGTCGGTGACCGTGATACCGGTCAGCGGTACCTTGCCGGCGTTTTCATAGGTGATCTCGTAGCGAAGCACCTCGCCCACCACAATCTGCGCCTGCGCGTCGGGGCGGGTCTTGGCCAGGCTGACCGCCGCCTCCGTGGTGTGGTGCGTTATGGTGCTCACCGCCAACTCGTTGTTGTAAGCGGCGAGACCATTGTTTTCCAGCGCCGTGCCCAATGCCAGGCCCGTGTCTACACGGGCCCGCAGATGGTACTGGCGCTGACCCGCTTGCAGGCTCGTGACCGGCCAGGTAATCAACTGACGGCCATCGTCGAGGGTTTCAACGGTGTAGCCCCCATTGACGCTGCCCTCAAACGTGAGGCCCAGCGGCAACACGTCGCCCATTTGAAAATCATCAACGCCCACCAGCGTGTCGAGGTGCGCTGTAAGGGTGTAATCGATGACGTCACCGGGTAGCACCGGTGCAGAGACGTCAGGCGTGGCGGCCTTGGTCAGGGTGATCTTGGGTGGCAGGTTGTAATAAACCCGAGCGGGCGCGCTGACGTGGTTGAAGTCGATGCTATCTGTGGTGTTGGTGGACTCAACCTGATTGTCGATCACCGCACCATCGGGGGCGCCGGTGCCATCCACTTTGAGGGTCAGCAAATAGGTGCCTGAGCGTCCGCCAGCAGGAATATCTGCAATGGTGCGCGACAGCGTGGTCTGGTCCCCACTCAGCGCCCATGACTGGCTGGTATTGGCATAGGTGAGGTAAGTCGGAATGACATCCGAAAGCTTTACCCCTCCCGATGTATCGAGGTTGCCGCGGTTTTCGACCCAGATCTGATAGCTGACGTCATCACCGTTACCCACATGATCCTTGTCTGGATACTGCAGCACTTTGTGCGCAACAAGATCCACGACGCCGTTCACGTTAATCACAGTTTGGGCTACCGCCTGAGAAGGCGACGGCACATTGGTGGCCGTGAGGGTCGCAATATTGTTTGCGGGGCCGGGGGCGGCGTCGTTATTCACGTCGACCGCGTAGGACAGGCTGCCCTGCTCTCCGACCTCGATGCGCCCGAGCGACCAGGTCAGGGTGTGGTCAACGCTGTTATAGGCCGCACTGCCATAACTACCCGCCACTGGCGTGACCGCATCAGGGAGGTAATCGATCACCTCGGCGGCGGTCGCTGCTGCACCACCGGTATTCTCGTATGTCAGGCTGGTATGTACGCGGTCACCCGGGCTCGCATTATCCTGATCGCCCTTTTTGATCAGATCGAGATTCGGCTCGGGTGTGACCGCAATATTGGCGACGTTGCTGTCGGTCGAACCCCCGGTCCAGATGACGGCGGCCTGATTATCAAAATCAACGTCCCCCAATGACGGATCGATCTCACCGCTCACTGTTACTAACGAGCCCACGCCAGCTGCCAGCGTGTCGATATTCCAAGTGGCGGTGCGAGTGCTGGGGTCCCACGTATGACTGTTGCCGCCCTGAAGGGA
>JBELDB010000094.1:0-6193 GCA_042094525.1 Congregibacter sp.
CATTCAAGAACCAGCAGGCTGGCTCCGGCGTCCTGAATTTCGACGGCGTCGGCCAAAATCGACTTCGCCTCTTTCGGCGTTCGTCCCTGCACTCGGTAACCGCCAAACACGTTGACTGATTGGGGGGTCAAACCCAGGTGCGCGCAAACCGGCACACCCCGTTCAACCAACCGATGAATACTATCGCTGAGCCAGGTGCCACCTTCCAATTTGACCATCTGCGCACCGGCTTGCATGAGCCGCGTGCTGGCATGGAGCGTGTCGTCGGCATTGGAAAAGCTCATGAACGGAAGGTCGGCAACGATAAGGGAATGAGGACGCGCACGCGCGACACACTCAGTGTGATAAGCCATGGCATCGAGCGAGACGGGGATGGTTGTCTCGTGACCCTGAAGCACCATGCCCAGTGAGTCACCGACCAGAATAGTCTCCGCCCCGGCCTCGCTGGCAAGCCGCGCAAAAGTGGCGTCGTAGGCCGTAATCATCACAAACTTGTCACCTGACGCCTTCATGGCATCCAAAGTGCTGATGGTGATGCGCTTGGTCATTCTGTCGCCTCCCAACGTCTCGTTAACACCTAGGTGTTCAGCTAAAAAAAGTAGGGTTGAAGTAATGTCGACCCTTTTTAATGTTCAGCATGTAATCCACGAGCTGCTCATAGTCCCTGTCGCCCTGTGCCAGATCGATCTCATTGGCATTTACGATCAGTAGAGGCGCGGCATCGTAGTAAAGAAAGAACTCGCTGTACACCTCGTTGAGCTGCTCAAGATACCGGCGGTCAATCAGTCGCTCAGCGTCGATACCGCGCCGATCGATTCGTTCAAGCAATCGATCGGGGCTCGCCTGCAGGTAGATCACCAGATCTGGAGCGGGCGCATCCACCTGCATTTTGGTGAAAACTTTTTCGTACAGTGCGTATTCGTCATGCTCTAGGTTCACTCGTGCGAAAAGCGGATCCTTTTCCAAGACAAAATCTGCAACGCGGGCCTGATCGAACATGTCTCGCTGTTTGAGCTCGGTAATTTTTTGAACGCGCTGGAACAAAAAAAACAGCTGCGTCGCCAGCGCGGTTTGCTGCCTACTCTGATAAAAGCGCTCAAGAAAAGGGTTTAGTTCAGCCTCTTCGAGCAGTAAGTCGTAGTCAAAGGTATTTGCGATGCGACGCGCGAGGGTTGTTTTGCCGACCCCAATAGGTCCCTCCACTGCAATGTAGCCCGGCACCGTTCGGCCGCGCAGAGAGACGCCAGATGAAGCGCTTTGCTCGGGCAACTCACTCTCTCCTGCCATGGTCATCGCGGGAAATCACACAATACGCGAATCGTTTGCTCTGCGCACTGAGCCTGAAGTGCACGCAAAGCGCCTGTGCCGGGCAGGCAGTGGTCTTCGCCAAGCAATTCAATCAAAGGATCGAGCACGAACCGACGTTCATGGGCGCGAGGGTGGGGTAACACCAGATCGGCAGAACTTATTTCGAGGCTCTCGTATGTCAGCAAATCCAGGTCGATGCAGCGCTCACCCCAGTGCCGGACTCGTTTTCTACCCATCTTGGCTTCCGTAGCGAGCAGCACTTTTAGCAGTCGCTGAGGTGTCAGCGATGTTTGAAGAGATATCACCGCATTGCAGAAATCCGGCTGATCCTGTGGGCCATGAGGCGCAGACAGGTAAACGCGAGAAGCGCTTTCCACGTTGATTTCTGGATCAGCGGCCAACCGCCGATATGCGGCAGCGAGTTGCGTCAGTGGCTCCCCCAGATTAGATCCCAAACCCACCAAAGCCTGCTTCATGAATCGCGATTTTTGCGCCGCCGGGGTCGGCGTTCACCGCGATCCTCGCGGCGTGCTCGTGCGCTACCTACCAGCTCCGGGTGTTGTTTCTGCTGGTCGGTCCAGAACGCGGAGCAGTCGTCTCCCAAGGCGTCAGTTTGTTCTCGGAGTAAACGTAAATCGAATGACGCGCGGAACCACCGATGGGCCAGGTTATCTTTGATTTTCTTTGGCTGCATGCGCTCCAGACGAGGCTGAAGATCCCAGATGTCCCGCATTGCCAGAGAGAAGCGCTTGGGAATAGCGAGGTGTTGACACGCTTGTTGGACAACTTGTTGCCCTGCGCTGTGCATAGCTTGAAGCGGCGACTCCCCGTCTGCTGCAAGCTTTGCCGCGCACGCCTCCACGGCGGGCCAATAAATCGCGGCAAGCAGGAATGCTGGTGTGACAGGTCGCTGGTCAGCAACCCGGCGATCCGTATTGGCGAGCGCCAGCTGCTGCAACTCAAGTGTAGGTTCTCCCTCTATTGCAGAGCAGGCAGCTGCGCCCATTAGAGGGAGAAGTAATTCGTGTTGTCTCAGCAGCGTGAATGTGGGTGCAGAGAAGCCGTTCATGAACAACTTCAGCCAATCATCGAAAAGGCGCGCAGGCGGAATATCGTTAAGTAACCCGCGACATAGGGCGATCGCTGCCTCGGTATTGGGTTCCAAATCAAACTTGAGACGCGCGGCAAAACGTACAACCCGCAGCATGCGGACAGGGTCTTCGCGATACCGCTCTGCAGGGTCGCCAATGATCCGGATAATGCGATCCGCGATGTCAGCCTGGCCGCCCAGTTGATCGATGAACTGATGGGAAGATGTATCGTAATACAGGGAGTTGATGGTGAGATCTCGCCGCTTGGCATCTTCCTCAAGCGATCCATATACATTGTCCCTCAACAATCGACCTGACTGGCTTGATTGCGCGTCTTGCGCGGAGCGCCCAACATCATGACCGCGACGAAACGTGGTGACCTCGATGATTTCCCGCCCCACCCGAACGTGAACGATCTGAAAGCGGCGACCTATGATTCGGGCATTGCGAAAGCACTGTTTAATTTGGTCGGGGGTGGCATTGGTGGCGACATCGAAATCTTTCGGCTGCTTGCCGATTAGCAGATCTCGCACTGCGCCGCCGACAACATAGGCGTCGAAGCCTTGCTGTTTTAGCTCCTCAACCACGAGTACCGCCCCCCGGGAAAAATCTGAGGACTTAAAGCTGGGTACATCGGGTCTCTTTGACGTCAAGGGGCTGGCATCCACTGTGCCGCCGGGCGCCAAGGGAGATGCCGCTGGAGCAATGTCAGATGAAATGTCAGATGAGAGGAAGTAGGAGGCCCAAAACGAAACATGGGGAAGTTTCCTTCCCCACCCAGGTCCGTTATGACATCGTTTTTTTTATTGGGCCCATTATTATTATTGGGGCTCTGCTCTAATAACTGCAGGTCACATGCCATATTCAAAAAAGTGTTATAAAACATTGTGTTGTCCAGTTTTTGACCGGATATCCGGGCCGCCAAGGCAGAAAAGTGTTACGGATCTGCACCACAGTGTTACAAATTCCTACCAAGAACGAAATATTCAGGCGGTTTTTTGTTTTTGGCGCGGGATGCCAAAACGTTGTCTCCGCTCCCATAGGCATTTGCGACTGATGCCCAATTTTTGTGCCAGCTCCGTTTCATTCATCGCGTCTTGATGCTGCAGCACAAATCGCTGAAAGTAATCCTCAAGAGACAATTCACCACTGCTCTCATCCGCCGATTGTGTCACCTCAGAGGTGCTTTCAGGTAGGGGATGACCTGCCTGAGTTGTAGCCGCCGCTGGCAGGCTGATATGCAGATCAGCGCCTCGAGACATCACAAGCCCTCGCTCGATCACATTTTGCAGTTCACGAACATTTCCCGGCCAGTGATGTGCGGCCAGAAGGTCGCGGCTGTGTTCTGATAGTGGCTTTGCCGGCACGCCTAATTTTACCGCCTGTCTGTCGATGAGCCAATTTGCAAGAGCGATAACATCGCCCTCGCGTTCTCGCAGGGGGGGTATATCCAACCTGAGTACGTCGATCCGATAGAAAAGGTCTTCCCGAAACTCGCCTCGAGCTGCCAGTTCTGCAAGGTTTCGGTGAGTGGCGCAGATAAGACGGACATCGACTCGCTTGCTGCTTACGGAGCCGATTCTGCGAATCTCCCCTTCTTGTATGAAGCGTAATAGTCGAGCCTGCGCGGCTAGCGGCAATTCACCAATTTCATCCAGAAACAGCGTGCCGCCATCAGCGGCCTCAATCAAACCAAGTCGATTAGATGTTGCGCCGGTAAAGGCGCCTTTCTCGTACCCAAACAATTCCGACTCAATGAGTGTTTCGGGAATAGCAGCACAGTTGACGGTCACAATAGGTTTGTCACCTCGCAAACTGATGCGATGGACTTGTCTCGCAGCCAGTTCCTTGCCTGTGCCCGTTTCGCCTACTATCAGCGCCGTAGAATCGGTCTGCGCGACACGAGCAATGGTGCTCTCAAGTTCCCGCATCAGTGGGCACGAGCCACTCGAAAAATAGTTGTCGTGCTCTGTATTGGGCTGAGTTGTCTGATGTTCGGCACATAACTGCGCGACCCAATCGGCAAGTTGCGCGGTATCAGCCCCTCGATCGCAGACGTCGACTGCACCAGAGCGGGCAGCTTGCACCACACTTTGCGGTCGTGATGAGGGCAAGAGGGCGGCGATCGGAATGGGCCAGATCGTTCGGTTCAGCGTTGCCAAGTCGGAGAAAGCGGGGTGCTGTCCTGCAATCACCAGGTCGCAATGAGGGTGCCAGTCAGCGAGACTTCGCTCTCCTTGCGGGATATCTGTCAGCACCGCGGCCCCGGCGAGCTCGCACGCCTTTCTCAAATCACCCAGTAATGTTGGGTCTGCCTCAATGAGCTGTATCCGCATCTCATCCCACACCTTGATTTGTCGCCTCAGTGTTACCGATCATCGGCAAATGCACGAGTTAAAAAGTAACACATTACTCTGGAGGCGTTGATTATCTTCTCACAGTCCAACAGCTAGTGGCGTGGTCGAGGATATCTTTGACACACCGCGCCGAGCTCGGCGGGGATGTTTGTTGCAAGTGCTGGAGACACTGGCGGAGGTTCTGTTCAGGCGTGTGGTTGTCCAGTGCTGCCGCGCCGGTCTGCTTGCTGAGTTTGTTACCCGCCTGGTCCACCAGAATACTCACGTGGGCGTAAGCGGGTGACTCGAGCCCGAGGAGTTGCTGAAGCCAGCGTTGGCGATGCGTCGATTCCAGCAGATCGGCGCCCCTGACCACGTGAGTGAAATGGGGCTTGGCGTCATCGATAGCTGCTGCCAGTTGGTAGGCGTAGAGGCCATCGCGTCGCTTTACGATAAAGTCTTTGGGCGCAGTCCGGACGTCAGCAGGTTGCTCCCCCATAAACCGGTCGCTAAATCCCTGTAGCCGGTCGGGCTCGACCCTGACACGGAGACTATGAGGCGTTTCGCTGCTTATGTTTTGATCTTGGCAGTGCTGACCACAACAGCCATTGGCGTCGAGTGTGGCTCGGGTACAGAGACATCGGAACAGCCATCCGGATGCCATCAGTTGATCAAGCGCCCTGTCGTAGTGCTGCGAGGAGTGGGATTGAAAGAGAGTTGGGTCGTCCCAAATCAGCTCGTGGGCACCAAGGGCCTCGCTGATGGCGTCGACGCTACCACTGGCAGCTCTGGGTGGGTCGATGTCGTCGACGCGGAGCCGCCAGTGGCCGTTATGGTGGCGCGCATCGAGGAAGCTCGCGAGAGCTGCGACCAACGAGCCCGCATGCAGCGGTCCGGTCGGAGAGGGCGCGAAGCGCCCTCGATAGGGTAGGGAATCAGTGCCTTCTGGTGAGTCGCTCAACCCAGCTCCTGCCGCTCCTTGATTTCAGCCAGCGTCTTACAATCGATGCACATGGTCGCTGTGGGTCGTGCCTCCAGCCGCTGAATACCAATCTCGATGCCGCAGGCATCACAGTAGCCGTAATCGTCGTTCTGCAATCGGTCTAGCGTTGAATCGATTTTCTTAATCAACTTTCGCTCGCGGTCTCGCGTGCGTAACTCAAGACTAAATTCTTCTTCCTGCGTGGCACGATCTGCTGGGTCGGGGAAGTTGGCGGCCTCATCTTTCATATGTGAGACCGTGCGAGTGACCTCATCGACCAATTCACCACGCCAATTGAGCAATATCCCTCTGAAGTGCTCGATCTGCTCATCATTCATGTAGCTCTCGCCACGACCTGGCTTGTAAGGCTTGAAGTCGTCAAATTTTTGGAGCTCTCCCACGGCCCGCGCCAGTTTGGCCGTGCTTTTCTTCTTGGCGACTTTTTTGGCAGGTGCTTTTTTGGCTACGGCTTTTTT
>JBELDB010000095.1:0-6122 GCA_042094525.1 Congregibacter sp.
GTTGTGTGGCCAGTCAGGAAGGCGCTGAAATCGGCAAGCGGGCGCCCTATGTCGATCTGATCTTCGGACCGCAAACACTCCACCGACTGCCCGAAATGATCGATGATCGTCGCCGCGGAGAGCCCGTAGTCGTCGATGTCAGCTTTCCCGAGATTGAGAAATTTGATCGCTTGCCTGAGCCTAGCGTCGAGGGCCCGACGGCATTCGTCTCAATCATGGAAGGCTGCAGCAAGTACTGCACATTTTGCGTGGTCCCATATACCCGAGGCGAGGAAGTTTCGCGGCCGGTCGATGATGTGATTGCCGAAGTTGCCGGTCTGGCTGACCGCGGTGTCAAAGAGGTCAATCTGCTCGGGCAGAACGTGAACGCCTTTCGCGGCCGGAACCACCTGGACGAGATCGTCGATTTCGCTGAACTGCTACATCTGGTGAACCTTGTGCCGGGCATCCAGCGGATTCGCTACACCACGTCGCACCCGGTCGAATTTACCGACGCGATTGTCGCGTGCTACGCCGAAATACCCGCTCTCGTGGACCACCTGCACCTGCCCGTGCAGAGCGGTTCGGATCGTATCCTTATGGCCATGAAGCGCGGACATACCGCACTCGAGTACAAAGCAACGATCCGTGCGCTCCGTAAGATTCGGCCTAACATCTCGCTGTCCTCCGACTTCATCATTGGCTTCCCCGGCGAAACCGAAGCAGATTTCGCGGCCACGATGAAATTGATCGAAGAAATCGGTTTCGATACGTCTTTCAGCTTTATTTATAGTGCGCGCCCCGGCACACCCGCTGCCGACCTGCCAGACGAAGTCCCGGAAGAAGTTAAAAAGCAGCGGCTACACATTCTTCAAGCACGCATCGCCCAACAAGCACAGCAGATCGCCGAGTCAATGGTGGGGTCCACACAACGCATATTGGTCACCGGCTATGCGAAAAAAGACCCCGGGCAGCTGTCGGGACGTACTGAAAATAACCGTGTGGTGAATTTCGCCTGCCAGAACACGGCCTTGATTGGTCAGTTTGCCGAAGTGGAGATCACGGCGGCCTATACCAACTCGCTTCTGGGCCGTCAGATCGAGCCCGCTTAATCCCCGAAACGGTAGTTGACTCAGCCGGCAAGGCGAGTATCGTTTGTTACCCAATGTGAAAGAGGCGGCGTGAAAACCGTTGGACACAGAGCAATCGGCGCCCGAGGCCAATCCCACGGGTCTGGCCTCACATATCACTCTCTCCCTCGAACCCAATGACGCCCGTAATCTGGCAGCCCTTTGTGGGCAGTTGGACAGTCATTTGCGCCAGATTGAGAAGCGACTGGACATCACTATTCAGAACCGTAGCAATCACTTTGAGCTGCGGGGCGCCCACGAGCGCTGTCAAATAGCCGCCTCCTTGCTGTCATCGCTTTACACGGATATTGAGAACGGCGCACAGCTCAGTCCGGAGGGCATTCACTTGCGCCTTCAGGAAGCGGACCTCGAACTGCTCAGCGAGCCGCAGAGTGCGGATATGGCCACCGAGACAACGGGGTTGATTCGTACCAAACGACTCTCCGTCAGGCCAAGAGGCCAAAACCAGCGTCAGTACGTGTCGGCCATCAATTCTCACGATATCAATTTTGGCGTGGGTCCTGCTGGCACTGGGAAAACCTATTTAGCTGTCGCGTGTGCAGTGCGCGCGTTACTCAACGAGCAGGTCAAGCGCATACTGTTGGTGCGCCCAGCCGTCGAGGCTGGCGAGCGTCTCGGTTTTCTCCCCGGCGACTTATCGCAGAAGGTCGATCCCTACCTGCGGCCACTCTACGACGCGCTTTATGAAATGCTGGGTTTTGAAACGGTCAACAAGTATATCGAGCGGCACATCATTGAAGTGGCGCCTCTGGCATTTATGCGGGGTCGGACCCTCAATCATGCATTCATCATTCTGGACGAGGCACAAAACACCACTCGCGAGCAAATGAAAATGTTCCTGACCCGGATTGGGTTCGGGTCCACCGCAGTGGTCACTGGCGATACCACCCAGATTGATCTCCCAAAGGGAACACAGAGTGGCCTTACTCATGCAATGACCGTTCTGGAAGAGGTGGCCGGCATCACTTTCACCGAGTTCGGCAACAAGGACGTTGTCCGCCATCCACTGGTGCAAAGAGTCGTCAGCGCATACGACGCCTTTGAGCAACGCAGTGCAGCGCCACGTGGTGAGGGTCTTCCGTGAACGTCCTGTTATCTGTAGACCGCACGACCGATGTCGCCTCGCCCACTGACGACGCGATCCATGGCTGGGTGAGTCACACCCTGACGCAGGCTGAAGTGCTGCGTGAACCGATTCCAGAACTGTCTATCCGCATCGCCGACACAGAAGAAGCGGCGGATCTCAATCAAACCTACCGCGCTAAAACAGGCCCCACCAACGTGTTGTCCTTCCCCGCAGACGTGCCGGTGGAGGCTGCCTCGGGGCTGCTCGGAGACCTCGTGATCTGTGCGCCTCTCGTGAATCTTGAGGCGACACAACAACACAAATCCGAGGAGGCCCATTGGGCGCATCTCGTCATTCATGGTGTCCTGCACCTCCTTGGCCATGACCACCAGATACCGGTGGAAGCCGCACAGATGGAAGCGCTCGAGATTGACTTACTCGGACACCTTGGGTTCCCCAATCCCTATGACCATGAACAGCCCCCGGAGGGATTACAACCGTGAACGACGATCGCAAGCTGGAATCTGAAGAACGATCCTGGCTGGACCGACTGACTCATTTCATCAGCGGAGAACCCCAGAATAAATCTGACCTAGAGGGCGTGCTTTCACTGGCTGAGGAGCACGAGATCATTGATGAGGATGCGCGCAAAATCATGGAAGGCGCGCTACTTGTGACTGATATGCAGGTGCGCGACATCATGATTCCCCGCGCGCAGATGATTGTCATTGATTCTGACCAGCCGCTTCAGGAGGCGCTGCCTAAGATTGTTCAGTCTGGACACTCGCGTTATCCCGTTATCGGTGACGGCATAGATGACGTCATCGGCATTTTACTGGCCAAAGATCTCCTGCCGCTGATCCAGAACAACGGTAACGTGCCCAGCATCACAGAGCTCATGCGGCCTGTTACTGCCGTCCCTGAAAGCAAGCGGCTCAACGTGCTACTGCGTGAGTTCCGGCAAAACCGTAACCACATGGCGATCGTCATTGATGAGTACGGTGGCATCGCAGGCTTGATTACCATCGAAGACGTGCTCGAAGAAATCGTCGGTGAAATCGAAGACGAAACCGACGTCGAGGAAGGTCAACTGATTCGTCCGGTCAACGACAATTCGTTCATGGTCGAAGCACTAACACCAATTGACGAATTTAACGAATTCTTCGGTACCACTTTCAGCGACGAGGAATTCGATACGATTGGCGGCCTAGTGATCAATGCTTTCGGTCAGCTCCCAACCCGCAACCAGTCCATTCGCCTCGACCAATTCGAATTTAAGGTCATCCATGCCGACGAGCGTCGATTGACCCGTTTGCGTGTCACGACCGAAGCCACTGACGTCTCTGGCTAGTGCTCTACCGTGTCCCAAATTGGGGCCTAGCCTTGCTGGCTGGGGCTATTTTCCCACTCGCTCTTGCCCCCTTTGACGTTTGGCCCTTTGTTCCCCTCAGCGCTGGACTCCTGTGCACGGCACTCAATCGTACACAGCGCGCGGGAGGCGTCGGATTTGCCTACGGCGCGGGCTTTTTCGGCGCGGGGGTCTCTTGGGTTTACGTGAGTATCCACGTCTACGGCAATACGCCTGTTTGGCTGGCGCTGGGCTTGACGACTCTATTCTGTGGTGGCCTGGCACTGCTTTTTGCCGCACAGGCGATAGCTTATCGACGACTGGCAAGCCGACATGCTGCATGGCAAGCAGTTCAGTTTGCCTCGTTATGGGTTCTGTTCGAATGGTTTAGGAGTTGGCTGCTCACCGGGTTCCCCTGGCTTTATGCTGGCTATGGCGCACTCGATTCACCCTTTGCGGGGTGGATTCCCGTAGTCGGCGTATATGGCACCTCATGGCTCTTGGTAGCAATCGGCTGTTTCGTCGCCAATGCGTTAAATCAGCCGCGCGATGCCGGGCGCTGGGTAGGCACCGCAGTGATCACCAGCCTGCTGTTGATATCAGGCCTGCTGTTGCAACGCGCAGAGTGGACCTCTCCTGAGGGCGATCCCATCACAGTCGCGATCGTGCAACCCAATGTGCCGCTGAAGGAGAAGTGGGACCCGCGCTACCGCAACCGGATTCTGTCCGACTTTGGCGAGCGTTCAACAGCTCTCGCTCAGGAGCATGCTGTGGTTGTCTGGCCGGAGTCGGCGTTGCCAGGTTATCGGGACCGATTGCTGGAGGTCATTGAGCCGGTCGACCAGCAATTTGCACTGCTAGATAGCACCCTCATTACCGGCATTCCCACCCGTGATGCGGCAGGACGCTACAACAGCATCACGGCACTCGGCGCCGGATCGGGGACGTATCAGAAGCAAAAGCTTGTGCCTTTCGGGGAGTATGTGCCCTTGGAGAACTGGCTCAGAGGCGTGATCGCATTTTTCGACTTACCCATGTCCCAGTTCGTTGCCGGCGCGACCGACCAAGAACCTCTCCTCGCAGGCAACCTGCCCGTTGCGCCCTTCATCTGCTACGAGATTGTTTACCCGGACTTCGTGCAGCGCTACGCGGGAGACGCAGCATTGCTTGTGACCATCAGTAACGACACCTGGTTTGGCCAAAGTGCCGGCCCCTGGCAGCACTTCCAAATGGCACGCTATCGCGCCGTCGAACTTGGACGCGACCTGATCAGGGGAACCAATGATGGTGTCAGCGCACTGATCACAGCTGAAGGCGTTGTCAGCTCAACGGCTGTTCAGTTCAGTGAGGCAGTGATCAGCGGCACGGTACAACCGCGCTCTGGGCAAACGCCCTTTGCCGTGACTGGCAGCCTGCCCGTCTGGGTTTTCGCTTTGATCACCCTCGTATTAGGCCGAGATCGCCCCTAATACTGGTAAACTCTGCGCGGCTCCGTCGGACCTACATCGGGCGACAAGCAAAACCAGAGCAACGCCAGCACTTCCCGCTACTGTTATTGAGGAACAATGAGCCAGGAATACACACCGCAAACCTTGGAACTGGAGCTTCAAGCTGAGTGGGCTGAGTCCGGTCGCTTCGCCGTGCACCCGGATGAGACGCGGGAAAAATTCTACTGCCTAGCCATGTTCCCATACCCCAGTGGCAAGCTTCATATGGGGCACGTGCGCAACTACACCATCGCCGACGTGATCGCGCGATACCAGCGCATGCAGGGCAAGAATGTGCTGCAACCCATGGGCTGGGACGCCTTTGGACTCCCCGCCGAAAATGCGGCCATTGCCAACAAGGTTGCGCCTGCGGCATGGACCCGGGAAAACATCGACCACATGCGCGCCCAATTACAGCGACTGGGCTACGCCTACGACTGGGACAGGGAAATCGCTACCTGCGACCCGCAGTACTACCAGTGGGAGCAGTGGTTTTTTGCCCAGCTCTACGAGCGAGGCCTGGTCTACAAAAAAATGGCCACAGTGAACTGGGATCCTGTGGACCAGACCGTGCTGGCCAATGAACAGGTCATCGATGGGCGCGGATGGCGCTCGGGCGCCGTCGTCGAGCGGCGCGAGATCCCGCAATGGTTTATTCGCATTACTGCCTATGCAGAAGAATTGTTGGAGGGCCTGGACACGCTGGGCGGCTGGCCCGAGGCCGTGCGCACCATGCAGCGAAACTGGATAGGAAAAAGCCGCGGCGTGGAGCTGGCGTTTGGATTAGGTGAACCCGTTGCCAGCCTCGATTGCATTGAGGTCTACACCACCCGACCCGATACACTCTACGGTGTGACCTACGTCAGTCTGGCAGCAGAACACCCGATCACACTGGCACTGGCTGAGAACAACCCTGAACTCGCCGAATTCATCGCCGCCTGCAAGCAAGCATCGGTCGCCGAGGCCGACATGGCGCAGGCCGAGAAGCTCGGAATGGATACCGGCTTGCGTGCCACGCACCCGCTGACGGGTGAGGCCATTCCCGTTTGGGTCGCCAACTACGTGCTGATGGACTACGGCTCAGGCGCAGT
>JBELDB010000096.1:0-6114 GCA_042094525.1 Congregibacter sp.
AGGGTCACCACTAGCGGTGGCCACTGCCCCTCAGAAAACTCCCAATCCAGCATCACCGATTGCGGCAAAGAATTTAATGGCTCACTGGGAGCCCCGCCCCAATCCTCATCACCTTTTAGCCGCACTGACACAGAGAAATTCGTCACGTCCTCCATGAGCGTCTGTGGCGGGACAAGCTCTCCCCAACTGGGCTCACCTGAAGAATCAGAAATCGACCCCTCATTCAATTGAGGTTTGGCAAACTCAAGCGTCAATGCATCTCCTTGCCGTCTCAATTTGAGCCACAGAATGCCCCCAGCGGCGCCAATGCGATCAAGCGGCGCTCTCCACACAATTTCTGAACGCTCGACTCGAAAAGAACCGGCTCCAGAGTGGATCGCCTCTCTCAAACTGTGCCGCAGAAAGCTGGTGGCTTCACTTAACGCAGACACACGTTGACTCACGGCGCCCAAAGATGTGTACGAGTTAGAAAATGTTCGCATGGCAGTCACCAGACCCAGCAATATCATTGCCAGTACAAGCGTCGCAATGACCACCTCGACGAGGGTCATACCCTGTTGCTCAGCTCTCATCCGTCACCTCGGTAATCTCACCCACCGACTGGAGAACGATTTCACGACGATTGGCCTCGTTAGCCCACGTTACCGACACCGTCACGTAGGTCAACGCATCCTGACTATCGCCGCGCTGCTCAATTGGGTAATTTGCCATCGAACCGAGTCGCTCTGCCCGCGCACTCCAGTCGTAGCTACCGTACTGACCCGCTTCCTGCTTTCCAATAAACAACAAAGCCGAGAACGCTTCCATGGTCGATTCCGCCAGCGCGAGGGCTTGGGAATACTCTGCGGAGACACGAATATTTCTCGTCGCGCCCGAGGCCGATTGGTAAAGCACTGACAGCGCCAGCCCCATAATGACCATCGCGACAAGCATCTCGATCAACGAAAATCCCTGCCCGAGCGGACGAGATACAGGACCAATGAGTGTTCGGCGAGCCATTAGATTGCGGTCTGCCGAACGTCTGCCAGCAACCATCCAATCTGTATCAAAGTGCCGACTCCAGATTGTCGAATGAGCTCAATATCGCCCCCACTGGCGCCACCGGCAGGATAAAATCGAATGACTGATGCGCCCTTAGAAGATGACAACGCCGCCGCGCTGGTAACCGATAGAGTCAGTGACTCTGGGAACCGAATAATTTTTCCTTCATCGAGCGCCACGCCGGCCGCCACGACTGCCATTTTCTTTTGTTCCGGCTCAAAGACCAGGTCAACCGGCTTGTTCGATCGCGTCGCCAGTGCTCTGGCATTGTTCGCCGCACTCACGATCTGGCGCACCGCTTCACGATAGTCGCGGCTGTCTGACCACTTAGAAAGATTAGGCACAGAAATAGCGAACAAGAGCCCGGCAATCACAAGGACTACTGTGAGCTCAATCAGCGTGAAACCTTTTGTGGTGGATGACCTCATGGGCGTCTGCGGTCAACTTGTCACGTCTGCATCTTCGCTGGTGCCGCCCGGTCGCCCATCACCACCCAAGGAGGTAATCTCGGGGCCATTACCTTGACCCGGATATCGGTACTCATACGGGTTGCCCCAGGGATCCAAAGGTAGCTCACCTTTTTTCAAATAAGGCCCGTTCCATCCCCTTACCCCAGACGGCTCGCTGACCAACGCCTCCAAGCCCTGACTGCTGGAAGGAAAGCGCCCAACATCCAGCTTGTAGATCTCTAACGCCTGCTCCAAATCGCTGATTTGAATCGCCGCGGATTTCGACTTCGCACCACCTAACTGGTTCAACACCTGCGGGCCTACCAGCGCGGCTAGCATGCCTAAAATAGCCAACACGACCAATAATTCCACCAGCGTGAAGCCTTTCGCTGATTTTGTTTTACGTTGCCTCTGTTTCACAATTGCTGTCTCCCTCATTTCAATTTCAGTCGCGCTAGAACGCCATAGTGTTGACAGACAGAATGCCCATTAAGATGCCCATAATAATCACGGCAATGACGCCGCCCATCCCCAAAATGAGCGCGGGCTCGAGCAATGTCAGCGCACGCTTAACATCGGACTCCACCTCGGCTTCGTAGACCTGAGCCAGCTCTATCAGCATGGTGTCTAGACGACCCGATTCCTCCCCCACCAGGACCATCTGAATCGCCATCGGAGAAAAAATATCAGGCTGCATCGCCTTCGACAGCCGCTCACCCCTTTTCACAGCCGGCTCCAAGCCAGCCAAATGTTCTTTGATGAGGGCATTACTGACTGTGCCGCGAGCAATATCCACTGCTTTTAAAATGGCCACACCATTTGACAGCAAGGTTCCCATGGTGCGGGCGAATCGAGAAATCTCAAATTTCCGCAACAAAGGCCCGGCAATGGGTAGGTTCAGTAGTTTGCTATCGACTGCAGCCCTGCCCTCAGGCGTACTCACCCATCGCTTTGCGAAATGGCTGACCGCAATGATCCCGCCCAACATTAACCACCACCATGCGGAAACCACGTCGCCGAGCACGATGATGAATTGGGTCAGCATGGGTAAGCCATCACCCATTTCGTCAAAGATCGATTCAAACTCAGGCACGACGAAACCCAACATAATGGCCACAGATAAAGTTGCTACCACCGCCAGAATGGCGGGATAGACCAGGGCGGAGACAACCGTTGAGCGCACCGCTTTGCTTCGCTCCAAGTACACCGATAATTCGGAGAGCACCCCTGCTAAATTACCGCTGGCCTCTCCAGATCGCACCATGCTGACGTAAAAGCTGCTGAATACCCCTGGGTACTGATCAAGCGCTACGGTGAAAGCGCGCCCTGATTTAATGGTTTTGAGGATATCCTCTGCCATCAGCTTCAGCGCGCCAGGTTCAGCGGTATCGATCTGGATTTTAAGCGCTCGATCGAGGGGTAATCCGGCGTGAAGCAATACGCTTAACTCAGAGGTCAAACGCAAGACCTGAGCTGAGGACACCGTGTCAGTGCGATTAAAAATAACATTCGTTTTGGGATTTGAATCGGCGTTATCGGTCGCCTGAGAAACCGCCCCCGCGCTGTTCGGAGTCAGCACGATCGGCGTCAAACCGCGAGCGCGAAGCGCACGGGCAGCTGACTGCAGATCCGAAGCCGTCTCGACCCCTTGATGCAGACTTCCCCCTTGATCAGAGGCGCGATATTCGAAGATGGCCACTCAGCAATGCCTCAGTCCAGCTCCAGATCGACCTGATCCTGAGTCACTCGCAACACTTCGTCGATAGAGGTCATTCCGGTCTGCACCTTGAGCATGCCGTCTTCAAGCAGCGTTGCCATTCCATTGGCCCGAGCTTGCTCGTTCAATTGATTGGCATCCGCCCCGTCAAGGATGGCCTTTTGGAGCTCTGGACTCAGAACAAACAGCTCGTGTATGGCCGTCCGACCAGAAAATCCAGTCTGCTTGCAATGTTCACAGCCCACTGGCTCGAAGATGGTGGCCGTGTCCGCCTCATCCGCTGTTAATCCGAGTTGCTTGAGCTGCTTAGGTCCAAGTTTGCTCGGCCGCTTGCAATGCTTGCAAAGCACGCGCACCAGACGCTGAGCCAGGACGCCGTTCACGGCTGCAGTAATTAAAAAGCGCTCGACCCCCATATCCTCAAGCCGCGTGATAGCACCTGCAGCGGTATTCGTGTGCAGAGTCGATAGCACTAAGTGACCCGTCAGCGAGGCTTGCACTGCGATCTGTGCGGTCTCCGTATCCCGCATCTCACCGATCATGATGATGTCGGGGTCCTGCCGCAAAATTGACCGCAACGCTCTGGCGAAAGTCAGATCAATCTGAGACTGCACCGGTATCTGGTTGATCCCCTGTAGCTGGTACTCGACCGGGTCCTCCACCGTAATGATTTTCAGGCTGTCGGAGTCCACGTTAGAAAGCGACGCATAAAGGGTAGTGGTTTTACCTGACCCCGTAGGGCCGGTCAGTAGCAAGACGCCATGCGGCCGACTCAGCAGGCTAAGGTAGTGCTTGAGTATTTGGGGGCTAAAGCCCATGTCCTCGATATTAAGCTGGACGCTCTGCCGGTCGAGCACACGCATGACCACGCATTCACCGTGAACGGTGGGCAGCGATGACACGCGCAGATCGAGTTCATGACCCTTCACGCGCATCATAATCCGCCCGTCTTGGGGCAAGCGCCTCTCGGCAATGTTCAGGTTAGCCAGCAGCTTGACTCGGGAAATCACCGCCGCCGCCAGACGCTCGTCCACCTGCGCTGACGCATCTTGCAGCACACCATCGACGCGATATCGGATTCGCAGACCGCCATCAACTGATTCGAGATGAATATCAGAGGCCCCCAGATCCATCGAGCGCTGGATGAGTTGATTCACCAACTGGATCACAGGCGTCTCGCTGGCAAGGTCTTTCAGATGCTCGACAAATTCCGCGTCGTTGACATAAGGCGAGTCATCGTCGTATGCCTCGGCCTCTTGCTCAGGGAAGTAGACTTTTAGCGCGGTCTCCACATCCTGCGGCAGCGCCAGCGCCATCTCAACCGACCTGCCGCAACCTAAGGTCAACGCTTTATGCACAAACTCAGACTGCGGCTCCGCCGAGGCAACGGTGATAACACCCTCTTTTATGGCAACGGGCGCGACGGCATTATTTAAAAGAAAGGCCAAGGGCAGTGGATCAATTTCCAGCGGCTCCTGCGGAAACTGCTCTTCCTTGACCCAGGCAACACCCAAATGCTCTGCGAGGACCTTGAACAGATCCGCCTCAGCGATAAGCCCCAGACGCACCAACACCTGACCTATACGACCCCCCATCTCGCGTTGGGCGGCCAGCGCTCGATCAAGATCCCGAGCATTCAGCAACCCTCGCTGAATCAGCTCCTCACCGAGAGGTGTTTCACTGGGCTCGGTTAACTGCAGTGCTTGTGTCACATTCGCTCCCCACCTGATCGGGACATTCGTCGGCGCAGCCCGCGCCAACCTTCTCGGCCAAAAATACGAGCAGCCGACCTCAACAACACCGCCAGCTGAGATGGCTTTTTTGCCGCCTGAGCGAGGTAAAGCCTTACGCGACCGACATCTATGCCATCTAGCTCGCCGGCTACAAAACCCGGACTCACGAAGTCTGAGTTGCCGCGACTCGCCGCACGTCGGAGTACATCTATCATCCCGGAAGCCCGCCAAGGGTCAGGGAACCGGGCCTGTAAAGCCGCATCATCTCGGTAGGCGTGACGCCACGACGCCTCAATAGCCATACCATCGGATAAACAACCAAAGGTCCACTCCGAACAAGGATATAGACGAGCGTGTTTAGCCAAAGCTTCCCGGTAATTTTGAACCAAATCGGCCTGAACCCCATCCAATTGGCCTGCATACTGCATTGCCGCGTCATGGTTTCCTGAATCCAGTCCGGTGAAATGGTAAAAACCGAGCGGCGCGCCTAAAGCCAATACTTGTCCATCCGCACCCCTCTTCAGCTCTCTTTGATGCGCATTCCACGAGGCGACATTTAAGTGGGATTCGCGCAGCACACCGACGCTTTCGAAGAGCGCAGGCACCAGATCCATCCAGCGCTGATCAGTGAACAGGCCATTTGGCACATCATCGCGATTAAAGCGATAGGCGCGTTGACACCACCATTGTGCGAAGGCTTTTCCATCGTCAGCTGTGGAGACGGCAATGAACCCAAGATTGTAGGTCCCATAGCGTAGGCTGGTCAGCTCGTTCGCCATGACCCCGGATAGCGTCTGCTCTGGTGTACTCTGATGAGGCGTCAGGAGAATGGCATGGTTGTTGAGTGCTGCCACCACATCCGACAGCACCGAGAAAACACAGATATCCGGATCCAGATAGACCACCGCATCGCAGTCCTCTCGCGCGAGTAACTGCTTGAGCATGAAGGGCTTCACTGCCGTGCACAGCTCAACCATGGAGTGACAAAACGCCCACGGGCGCCAGTCGGGTATGTCCAAATCACGCGGCTGGTGAAGTTCGGCGTCGAGCGCCACCGCGGCACACTGCGCCTCGGGCCAATCCTCTACCAGTAGCAAATGGCGCTGCCACTCAGGGTGGTGCACGGCGAGGCTGTCAAAAAGCACTTTGACCTTCGGCAGGTAATTGCCTGCGG
>JBELDB010000097.1:0-6034 GCA_042094525.1 Congregibacter sp.
CAATCAGGCGCGCCTCAGGGACAATATCGTCGCGGCTCCACTCGTGCTGCCATTCGATGCGCACCTTGGTGGAGCGAACGCCTTCGAGCCCGCCAACTGAACGCTTGATATCGTTTTGAATGAGGTCCCAGGCCGGGCAACCCACGCAGGGGAATACCAGCCCTACATCGACATCGCCCTCTGTCGACACCGTAATGCGCCGCACCATGCCCATGTCAGGGAGACTGACATTCATGTGCGGGTCCATCACGCCGTTGAGCACCTCGGCAACGGCCGCTTCGGTTACCACAGCTGATCTCCCCACTCTTCCCGCTGCAGCCGCTCGTAGCACGACGGACGCATGGGTCCACCCGACTTGAAGTTGCCGATCGCGCGATCCCAGGTTGTCTCTTCCCACTCCCAATCATGATTAGCCGCGTCAAAGGTCATGGGATAGGGCATATCGGTGATGCGATACTCACCCGTCTCTTTGTCTTTCTCGGCCGGTACCTTCAAACCGACCCTGTCGGCGAAATCCGTTGCCGAACGCAGCCACTTCCTACGCATGGTGTCATTGCTCCATGCCCGAACCTTGTAGTTCAACTGGTCCGGGTAGCCCTTGAGGTCATCCGGACGTCCATACCAGTGATAGCCCCAGGGGAAAATCCAGCGCACGGCATCCTCAACCAGCTTTTTGGTCTCGTCGTTCTGGTTGTAGTAGAACTCCGTCCACATTGCGCCATGGCGGAAGTGATACGCCTCCTCGAAGTTGACCTTTTTCAGGGTGCGGCGATACGGCGCGAAGCTACAGTTGAGTTCGATATCCCACGTGGTAAACCGTCCCGCGCGATCCAGAAAAGCCTGCGATACCACGAACTCAGCGTAATTGCGCACCGGAAACTCCATGATCGGGAGCGACCAGTACTTGCGGGGATCCGCCTCAAACGCCACTTTTTGCATGTCGAAACCGAAGCGCTCAAACAACATACCCTGTTGGTGGGCATGCCCCACCTCATCCTGGATCGTGCCGCAAATCGCTACTTTGGCGCCGATATCGGGGGCCACTCTGAAGGCGGTATAGGCCCATGTCAGCACTGTCACCTCTGACTGCGCTGCAATTTCGAGCGTGCGCTCTAAAATGGCACGATACCGGGGAGTAAGTTCCTCCATATCCTCAATCAATTCACCCGCATGAATCCGCTCAAGAAGCGCCTGCTCCTGCGCATCGTCCAGCGTTTGCTCTGCTACGGCTTGCTGAGTCATACCTGTTTCCTTTTGGGCACTCGTTGTCACATACCTACTATACGGTATGTTTTTGAAGAGAGATTTGTCAATTCAGGCATTCAAGCCCAGAAAAACCGTTAATTCAGGCTTGTAGGGTGGATTTCAGCGCCTTTTTATCCACTTTTCCGAGATTCGTGAGTGGCAAATGGTCACGAAATTCAAGGGTTTTGGGCGTGAGTAGCGGACCAGATCGCGCCCTTATCGAGGCAATCAGAGCATCGGCATCGGTTTTTGCGCCGGCGGTCAGCACCACAATCGCGTGCACCCGCTCCCCCCAGCGCGAATCAGGCAACCCGACAACGGCAACTTCCTGGACCTCAGCCTCTTGCTGAATCGCCTGCTCTACATCGCGGGAATAGATGTTAAACCCGCCACTGATGATCATGTCTTTCAGCCGATCGACAATGTAGACAAAGCCCTCGTTGTCCATCCGCCCGACGTCACCCGTGTGCAGCCAACCATTGCGGAGCGTCTCTGCGGTCGCCTCTGGTCGCCCCCAGTATTGACTCATCACGCAGGGTCCTTTTATGCAGATCTCACCCACCTCACCCGGTTCGACTGGTTCGCCTGTCGGGTCGAGCACAGCCATTGTCATACCGGGTGTGGCACGCCCAGCGCTCTCCAAGCGCCGCGCGACCGCAGGGTCATGATCAACCCGGGTCATACTCGAAATATGAATACATTCGGTCTGCCCATAGCACTGATAGAGAATGGGCCCGAACACATGCAGCGCCTCTCTCAATCTCTCGGGAGCAATTGGCGCTGAGGCGTAAATAATGTGTTCCAGATTACTGAGATCTCTCCGTTCGATGTCGGGGTGATCGAGCAAAGCGTAGATCATGCTTGGCACCAGAAACAGCGTGTTGACCCCCTGGCGCTCAATACAGTCGAACACTGCGCTGGGTGAGAAAGACGGCATCAAGGACACCGTGCCACCCAAGCGAAGCACCGGAAGCACCAAAAATCCGGCCGCATGACTGATCGGAGAGCACGCCAGAAAATGAGGGTCTTGGGGAAATTCCCACGCCTTAGTCGAGATCTCCGCCGTCGCCGCCATACCCGTCTGAGTGTGCACAACACCCTTGGGTTCTCCGGTGGTACCCCCGGTGTAGGTGACCCAGGCAATATCAGCACCTTTGGGCTCGTATTGAGGTGCCGGACTGCCCTCGAGCAGATCCCCCAAATGCCGGCCGTATTCGGCACTCGAGAGCGTCAGCACTTCGAGGTGCTCACATGCTTCAGCCAGCTTTGCGCCATGCTCATAAAAAGCGTGTGAGTCGATGACCAGTGCTTTCGCTTGCGCGTCGCGCACGATATGGGCTTGTTGCTCGAGTGAACCCAGTGGATGCAACGGGGTATAACGGATACCCGCACGCAAACACGCCGCCATCACCGCAAACGCGTCCAGACGACTGCTCGCCAACTGCGCGAGCCCATCGCCGGGGAGAAGGTCGAGGTCAGCCAGGAGGCCGGCAATACAGTTGATGCGCCCGAGCAGTTCGTTTCCCGATACGGAGCGACCATCCACATCTGAGACTGCGATGGCGTCTCCTACAGACGACAGCGCCTCAGACAGCAGTTGGGTATAGGTATCGACAGCCACATGGATTCCAAACTGATCAGAAGTCACACAGCATAAAAATCAATGGCGAAGGCCGTCATGTCAAAACCGGCAAGATTGGTGTGCCTAGGGGCTAGCCTGCTCATCCCGTAAAGTCGCGACCTCTCGAAAACCAACGGGAGAATGGCCGGTCCATTTCTTGAAAGCGCGGGAGAAGTTGGCGGTATCTGAGAACCCGGTCAGATAGGCAATTTCGTTGACCGGCAGCCCCTTGAGCAGATAATCCTCTGCGAGCAGCCTCCGTGTGTCGTCCAATACCTCGCGGAAAGTAGTGCCCGCCTCCTCTAGGCGGTTGTATAGCGTTCGTGTACTCACGCAGAGCACCTTCGCCACGGCATCCTTACCAGACACGCCCGTGGGTAAGAGCCTGATCAGCTCATTTCGAACTCTGGCTGGAAAATCAGCTTTCTCCAACGTCGCAATGTACTGTTCTGTGAGCTGCTCGTATGACCGCGCCATATCCGGATCGGCACTGACTAATGGAATATCAAGCAACTGTGCGTCAAAAAGCAGTGACGTTGCGGGGGCCTCGAATTGAACCTCGCAGCCAAAAAAAGAAGCGTAATGGTCTTCATTATCGCCGGGGAAAGGCCGAGCGAGAGAAACTCGGCGGGGCGAGAAGGCATTTTGGGTGGCAACACGAAGAATCGTGACAAAAATAGCGGCGATGCCGTCTTCGCGCACCGAAGGGAATGGCTCGGGGTTACTAGCGATCCAGTTAAGACAACACACCTTAGGATCCCCGGAATCGCGCTCAAGAGACATCACATCGTTGGTAGTCACCACCGAGTAATAGCGAATCATCTTTTCGATGTAGTCACCTAGCGTAGCACTGCAGTAGGCGGCGACACCCAACGAGTAAAAGGTGGTGGGATGGATGAACTTAGCAAGATGGAGACCAAACGCGCGATCGATCGGCTGTTCGTCAATGGAGGTCAGCAAACGCCTGAACGCGCCGTCGGTAATACGCGTGTTGGGGTCCATCAACGGGCCCACCTCGATGCCTGCATCAGCAAACAGCGGCCCCGGAACGACACCCAGATCTTCCAACGCCTGCCATATCACGACACCGATTGGCCCGATCGTGGAAAATGTCTGCGCAATCATAGTTGGCGGCATCAATTCCAGCGGGAAACAAGGCTCCCATCATCCGCTTTTTCCCTTTTGAAGCAAACCCTGGGCCGCGCCCACACTCAAAACGCGCGAAATCACCGAGTAAACCGACGACCGAAATGCATGGAAAGACAGGTGATGACGCCCACAGCGCCTGTTACGCTCTCCAATCACCGCTGCTAGTTGTCAGCCCTACTTGAGCACCGGCACCACTCGTGAAAACCACACTACACACTCAGGCCGAATTTCAGGAGCGCACAGGAAAGGTCTTGTTCAAATCCTCGCCACTTATCGTGACTAGGGACCAAATTCAGGACTACTGCCGTAGCCTGAATCAGCTCGACTGGTTTCACTTTGACGAAGCACGAAGTAAAGCGGAGGGCTATAGCGGCATCATCGCCCCTGGGTCACTTACCTTTGCCCTTGTGCATACCACTTTCTTCGAGCACGTCGAATTAGTCGACCTTAAAGCCCTTTTCGTGGGGAGCGATCGGTTTCGGGTGCACCGGCCGGTAAGCGCGGATGAGGCAATTTCGCTCGCCATGAGTATTGCAACCGTGGAGGCTCGATCCGAAGGATTTCGCGTTCAATATGACTTCCGATGGCATAGCAAAAATCACGAGGACACCATCTCAGAGGGCACCTTTTTGGTCAGATACTGGCCGCTTCCCACCTGAGGGCGCCCAGTGACAAGGCGCAATTGGATACTAGCCATGGGACAAAGACATGGAGCTTTTGTGAGGCTGAAACGACAAGATGGTTAACGTAAAACGCTGCTTCAACATATCAGAGCTCAGGAAAGCTGCCAAAAAGCGACTGCCATCACCCATCTTCCACTACATAGACGGCGGCGCCGATGACGAATGGACGCTTCGCCGCAACACTGACGCCTTTGAGCAATGGGAAGTTGTGCCCTCAATGCTGACGGGCGTGACAGACGTCGATTTGAGCACGCAACTGTTTGGTCAAGATCTGGCGTTGCCCTTCATCATCTCGCCCACCGGGATGTCCAGACTCTTCCATCATCACAAGGAACTTGGCGTCGCGCGGGCGGCGAGCAAAGCCAACACCTACTACGGCCTCTCCAGCATGGGCTCCAGCACAATCGAGGACGTGGCCGCGGCGGCGCCCGGACCAAAATTTTTCCAAATCTACATTTTTAGGGATCGCGGACTAACCCGGCGTTTCGTCGAACGTTGCATCGAGGCCAAATATGATGCGCTCTGCGTCACTGTTGATACTGCCGTTGCCGGCAACCGAGAGCGGGATATTGTCACGGGGATGACCATTCCCCCTTCTCTCACAACGAGGTCCCTACTCAACTTTGCTGGAAAATGGTCATGGCTCGCGGGATTGAGACACAATCAGGATTTTACGCTGGCAAACCTCGATGAAAATATTGATCCACTCAAGTCCGGTGCTTTAAGCATTTTTGAGTACGTGAATCAACAGTTTGACCCCTCCATCAGTTGGGCTGACATCGGGTGGCTGCGTGAGCACTGGGAGGGGCCGCTTATTATTAAGGGCATTCTTTCTCCTGAGGATGCTAGGCAAGCAAAGGCACTGGGAGCTACCGCTATCATGATCAGCAACCACGGAGGAAGACAACTCGACTCAGCGCCTGCCCCTATCGACTGTATTCCGGGGATACGAGATGCGATCGGAACCGACCTCGAGCTAGTCGTGGATGGTGGAATTCGTCGCGGCAGCCATATCGTGAAGGCGCTCGCATTGGGTGCATCCGCTTGCTCTATTGGTCGGCCCTATCTCTATGGCCTAGCTGCTGGGGGCGAGCCCGGGGTGACGCAGGCGATCTCAATATTAGAAGCGGAAACACGACGATTCATGCTACTAGCCGGTTTCGACTCGGTCGAATCACTTAGGAGCAACGCTGCCATGCGACGGGTTGGTTTTGTTAACAAGCTGTCCGATGCGTAGGGCGATCACGGTTGCCTTCTGTACCAGCATACCACTAAAGTTGGAGCGTCCACGCGTGTCTTGGTGCGGCCAATCGGCCTTGACATGGTAGAGGTCGGC
>JBELDB010000098.1:0-6007 GCA_042094525.1 Congregibacter sp.
TGGTATCGGCAAAGTCCATGCCGCCGAGCGTTTCACAGCGCAACAGGGCAGCGATTTGGAAAATTGCTTCTTCTACAGCGACAGCACCGACGACATCGAATTGCTGGAAACAGCAGGGCGCCCGGTTGTCCTGAACGGTAGTCGCGAGCTGAAAGCGGTCGCCCGGAATGAAGGCTGGTCGATGGCCGACTTCAGCAGCCGGGGTAACGCCACGAGCAGTCAAGTCGTGCGCTCACTTGCCGCAACCGGATCACTCGTGGGGAGCTTCATGATGGGCTTGCCGCTCTATGCCTTGAGTGGCTCACGGCGGGACTCTCTCAACTTCTCGATCTCCCTGTTCGCCGAAACCGCCAGCGCGTTGATCGGATTGGATCTCGATGTGCGCGGCCGCGAACACCTTTGGAAACAGCGCCCAGCGATCTTCATGTTCAACCACCAAAGCAACGCCGACATGCTGATCATGGCCAGCCTAATCCGACGGGATATTGTGGGCGTCGGCAAAAGAGAGCTGAAAAACCTGCCTGTCATCGGCCCTCTGATGGGTGCGGCGGGCGTTGTTTTCATCGACCGCAGCGACCGGCAAGCAGCCATCGAAACCATGAAGCCGCTGGTGCAGGCAATGCAGGACGAAAAGAAAAGTCTCGTCATAGCGCCCGAGGGCACCCGTGCTCCAACACCGAAGCTAGGCGCATTTAAAAAGGGCGGCTTCCATGTGGCGATTCAGTCCGGTGTCCCCATTGTGCCGGTCGTCATTCACAACTCTGGCGACATCTCTCCCAAGGGAGACAAAATTTTTAGAAGCGGTACCGTGCACGTCGATGTACTGCCGGCCATTGAGACCACCGATTGGTCTGTTGCAGACATCGATGAGCACGTGGCCGAGGTTCGCAATGCATTTCTGAGAACACTAGGCCAGCCAGAGCTCTCGGCAGAAGAGACAGCCAAGGCGCGACGCAATACGCCCGATGATTTAAAGCCCGAAGTGCGCGGCCGCCGCAAGAGAGCCGGGGCAAAAAAATCCACAGGGGCGCTGAGCGAGCAAGACGGCGTGTCGTCAAAACGTCGCGGCAAACGTGGCGTTCCCAATGGGGTGCGGTCTGCCGGCTCAGAGAATGGCTTCGACCCAGAGGCTCCGGCCACGAGGCACTGAGTGAGTCTGGCCACTGCGCTGCAGGATCAGCTTGCCCACAATCCCTGGCCACCCTCCGCCGAGAAGGTCATCTTTTTGCTCGACACGACGAGGCGCTTCGAGCGACAGCTGCTCGAGCAGTGGATTGCCTTACACGACAAGAGAGACATCAGTCACACGATCGTGTTGCTGGATCTGCGAGATGACCGAAAAACCCTAGACATCGCTGCGCTATCGGAGGCACTTCAACAGCACCCAAACGCTACGGTGGCGCCGCTCCGCGTATCGTGGGTGCAAGCTGAGAGAAGCACTGGCACGGGGCCCAGATTACGCGATGTGCTCCGCGGCGGAGAGCGCAGACCGCCGGGCTGGCTGGCCGATCGTGTCGCGCGACTCAATCCCGAGCGGGTACACCTTGCGATTGGCGAGCCGGGGTCGAACAGAGATCTCGGCGAGCGTTTTCAGGCGAAGACAGGATTGTCTGACGCGAATGAGCCCGGGGACTTCGCGATATTTGTGGCGAGGCAGGCTGCTGTGGTCATCGACATTGCAGAGCGTCAATTGATTGGCGGCCGCTACAAAGTGCCTCGATATGTTCACCAAAGTATTCGCAATAACCGCGCCTTTCGGGCTGGTCTGCTGGACATTGCCAATGCAAGGGAGCAACCCACCAAAGCGGTGAGGGCGGAAGCCAGCGAGTATCTGCGGGAAATGATCTCGATACCCACCCGCTTCTGGCTCGATGTTTGGGCCAAGTTGTGCGGGATCTGTCTGGGGCTGGGCTATGAGAAAGCGGTGCACTACGACCCAAACGATCTTGAGCGCATACGACAGATTGTGCGTCGCTATCCTTCCGCCTTGCTGTGGACCCACAAAACCTACATCGACGGATTTGTGGTCCCAAAAATTCTGTTTGATAACGACTTCCCGATGCCGCATTTCTTTGGTGGCGCAAACCTGAACATCCCGATTCTGGGGTTTTTCTTGCGGAGGGCAGGCGGCATATTTATTCGTCGCAGCTTTCAAGATAACGAGGTCTATAAACTCAGCCTGAAACAGTACATCGGCTACCTGATGGAAAAACGCTTTCCGATGACTTGGTCATTTGAAGGCACCCGCTCGAGGCTGGGAAAGTTAATGCCACCAAAGTACGGGTTGCTCAAGTATGTACTGGAGGGGGCGCATCACGCAGGATCAAGGGATATTCACATTATCCCCGTGTCGGTTTCCTACGACCTTGTCAGAGACGCGGAAGAATACGCCCGCGAGCAATCGGGCACACCCAAGGCGCCCGAGTCTGTGGGCTGGATGGTGCGCTACCTGAAAAGTCTCGCCCGCCCCATGGGTCGGATTCATGTGGACTTTGGAGAGCCTGTGCGCCTTGACGTGGCGCCTGACCCGGATGACCAACTGGCGATCTCTAAGATCGCGTTTCAGGTGGCAGTGGAAGCCAACCGCGTCACGCCCGCCACCTTCCCGGCGGTAGTCTCCACGGCGCTCTTGGGCGCGTTCCCGCGGGCCTTAACCGAGCCCGAAATCGTCAAAGACGTCTCGGTAATGACCGAATGGGCTACCGCCCGCGGCGTGAGGCTGTCGCCCGACTTCAACCTCAATTACGCACAAGAGATAGCCAGCCTGCTCGCCAATATGATGGAAGAGGGCATCATCACCCGGTTTGAAGGAGGCCCGGAGACGGTCTACGGGATCGCCGAGGGCCAGGCGCCGATCGCCAGCTTCTATCGCAATACCATTGTGCATTTTTTTCTGACGCGCGCCGTTGCCGAGCTGGCGCTGCTGGCGGTCAGTGAGCAACGCCAGAACGAGCAGGCACTCGATCAGTTCTGGTCAGAAGTACAGGAACTCCGAGATCTCTTTAAATTCGAGTTCTTTTACCCCGATACCCAGCTATTCGAGCAGCAGATCGACGCAGAGCTCTGCCGTGATGAACCCCACTGGCAGACCTTGCTGACTGAGAGTCGTGATAATGCGCGACTGATCATGAATCGGCTGTCACCCAAACTGGGCCACGTGGCTCTGACCGTTTTTGCCGAGGCCTACAGTATTGGCACTGATATTCTGATCCGCCATGCAGAGGAAACGCCGATAGAAGAAGAGGCCTTCATAGAGCGGTGCATGAGCTATGGCAAGCAGGCATACTTGCAGCGCAGAATCAGCAGCGAGGCCTCAATGGGAAAACTCCTTTTTGCCAACGCTTGGAAAATGCTAGTGAGTCGCGGGCTGGTAGACGACGCCGAGGGCCGGGCTCATCAGGCAGAGGCGCTGAATCAGCTGATACGTCGTTTGGAAGTGATTCGCGCGCTGAGCATTGCCGACCGAGGCGCCAGTACCCTCAGGGATGTTGCCCGTGAAACGCTCTAAAATCGCCGTGCTGGGCGGGGGCTCGTGGGGCACCACCACTGCCTCGGTGATCAGCCGCCAATGCGATGCAACGCTCTGGGCACGCGACACGCAGATCGTCAGCGAGATCAATCAACATCATACCAACTCGCGCTATCTGGCCGAAGCAACACTGCACCCTAAGCTCACCGCCACGACCGAGCTTCAAGTTGCTGTTGAGAATGCCGATGCGGTCCTAATCGCAGTGCCCAGCAGTCACTTCCGCGAAGTGCTGGTAAGCGCCCTGTCCGATATGCCGCGGGACATTCCCGTGATCAGTTTGAGCAAGGGGTTGGAGAAGGGCAGCCGGATGCGCATGACCGAGATCATTCGCGACGTGTCGCCACACTGCATTCCCGGGGTGCTGACCGGACCCAATCTCGCCCGCGAGATTGTTGCAGGCCAAGCGGCGGCCAGTGTGCTGGCACTTGAGGAGCACGACGCTGCCCTCGCACTACAAGCCGTCCTGAACGTCGGGTTGTTCCGCGTTTACACCAATCAAGACGTCGTCGGGTGCGAGCTCGGAGGCGTGTTGAAAAATATTATTGCCATTGCGGTAGGCATGGGTGACGGGCTGGGCGCGGGTGACAATACACGCGCCGCCCTGATTACCCGCGGGCTCGCCGAGATGAGCCGGCTCGGTGAGGCGCTCGGCGGCAAGGCCGAGACCTTTGCGGGCCTGGCGGGCATGGGCGACATGATCGCCACCTGTACGAGCCCGCAAAGTCGGAACCGGCATGTCGGTATAGAGCTGGCGAAAGGACGACCGATAGAGGACATCATCGACAGCATGCATATGGTGGCCGAGGGGGTAAAAAGCGCCCCAACCGTGATTGAGCTGGCTCGGGAAAAAGGCATCAGTCTGCCGATCAGCGAGGATGTTTATCGCGTGATCATCGGCGAATCGAATGCACGAGGCGTTTATCGCGGCTTGCTACGCTTGACGGCGGGTGCCGAATCGGAGCCAGGGTGACAGACCCGCGCCGAAGACAGATGCCCTCGGCATAAAGCGCAGCAGCGTGATAAATGCCGAAACGATGGAACACTGCTTTCGCTAGGCTGTCTAATCTGACAGTGGTATCCGAGGGAGCTGACTCATGAGACGCCGCAGTATCTTAACGGGCACCAAACGCTGGATCATTTTGGCCGTTTGGGTGCTCTTATCCAGCTGTGCGGTGAGCCCAACAGGCCGCACCCAGTTCATCATCATCTCTCCCGACGCGGCCATCGTTGAGTCTGAAGCTGCATACCTCGATACCGTCCGACAGCTCGACGACGAAGACAAACTGGTCGGCGATCCTCTGACGGTCGCAAGAGTTGCTCGCATCACCGGTCGATTGGTATCGATTGCCGTCGCCGATTTCCCCGAAAGCGCAGACTGGAAATGGAGCGTGGCCATTGTCGATGACGCGGAGACCGTTAATGCCTGGTGCATGGCAGGGGGGCGCATGGCGGTCTACACCGGGCTATTTGATCAGCTCAAACTCACCGACGATGAGTTTGCGCAAATCATGGGCCACGAAATTTCGCATGCCCTCGCCAACCACACTGCAGAGCGGATGTCCCGGGCCATGGCAACAGCCGCAGGCGTGGCCGTGATTGGCGCAGCATCAGATAACAGTGGCGCGGCTATGGTCGGCGCGGCGGTATTGGCCAATGTGGCGCTCACCCTGCCCAACAGCCGAGAGGCAGAAAACGAAGCGGATGTGATGGGCATGGTCGCAGCCACTAAAGCGGGTTATGACCCCGAGGCCGCTGTCACGCTATGGCAAAAAATGGGGGATATGAGCGACAAGCGGCCTGCAGAATTTCTCAGCACACACCCGGCGCCGGAAAACCGACAGGCTGCTCTCAACGCCATGATTCCCAGCATGCTGGAAATCAATCCCAGTAGAATCAAGGCGCCAATTCACCCGGTTACGATCGTTCAGTAGTAAACGTTTTACTGCCTGACCGTATGCAGAAAATGCAGGTGGTCCTCATATTGATTGAGGATATCGACAATGATCTGCTCCTGAGACCAGCCCATCACGTCGTAGTCCTGTCCGCCCTCCGCCAAGTGCACTTCGGCGCGGAAGAAGCCCTCGCCCTGAGTGCTCTCCTCGGCCACGCCGATCGAGGTATCGGGTAGGCGATGGTGACTCGCGCGCACCTCATAGGCGAAACCGACCTCATCGCCATGAGAGACCTCCAGCCTGACAGAGAGCGCATCCTCCTCCGCCACGACCCGGGCTTCCACGCCGCGCTCTGCCAATTCGCTGGCAAACGCCTGCATGGCGGTGTGCACCGTGTTGCGCTGGAACGTTTGCACCGTCCGGTCATCGGGATAGTTCAGGAGTAACCGCAGACGATCACGCCAGCCCTCCGCCGCCATCACGGGTGGCGCATGGATCGAGTGCGCTTGACGCTTGGCACCGTCAGCCACTATGGCTTTACCAAAACCCCAGAACGCACCAAGCATCGCAATCGCAAAGGGCAGTG
>JBELDB010000099.1:0-5990 GCA_042094525.1 Congregibacter sp.
TCAAGATCCTGATGGAGTGCGACATGGGGCCGCGCCTCGCGATGCCGATTATTCTTGGCTCGGGCTGTCATCTTGCGGCGTTACGCTGGCCGACCTTGCTGCCAGGCGAAGTCGCACTCGCGGGGTGGCTACTGGTAGCCATCTGGGTGGGGCTGGTCGCCGCCATTCACAGCCCGATGGGCCACCGGCTGCCCTCTCTTGCACAATGGGACCTGCGGCTGAGATTTGCCGTGGTTCTCAGTCTGTTGGGAGGCAGTGCCTACGGACTGAGCCTCGGTTTGCCCGGGTGGATGACGCTGAAGATCGTCGTGTTCGCCGTGCTGGTGGCCTGCGGTATCGCCGTGCGCTTTGCGCTCAAGCCTTTTGCCATCGCCTATGCGAGCATGGTGAGCGAGGGGCCCAGTGATGCCAGCAATGCCGCCATGATCACCCATATGGGAGTGGTGCGGCGCTATGTCTGGGTGATCTGGATCGGATTGTTCGTGAACACCGCGCTAGGACTTCATGTCATCAGCTTCTGACTGACGCGCAGTGGCATAAACCAATTTTAAGCGCATTGGTTGAAGCGCTGTTCGAGCCGCGTGTTTTTATGGCTCGGGCCGGTTTGCCATGAGGCAAATCTGTCGTGTGCCATAGTGCCGCTTCGCGCTCTGTTGATCCATTGCGCAGCTGAGCAGATGGGGAGAGATACAAATGATGCAAAAACAGTGGCGCCTCGCGGCGCGTCCAGACGGAATACCTGATCGCTCCCATTTTGATCTTAGCGAGGTTCCTATCCCCGAACTTGAGCCGGGTAAAGCCGTCGTCAAAACTCTTTATCTCGGAGTAGCGCCGGTCATGCTGCGCTACATGCGAAATGAAACCGAGTTCGAGTCACCTTTGGCGCTGGGTTCTGTGATGGCAGGGCGCGGTGTGGCGCAGGTAGTGGAAAGTGATTGCGACAGTCTGCCGGTCGGGGCCATCGTGCAGGCCCGACTGGGCTGGCAGGAGTATGCGTTGATTGATGCCTCTCACCATCCAGCACCCTTCTTGCTACCCACCGATTTGCCGCTGTCGCATGGCATTGGCGCAGTATCGCTATCGGGTATTACCGCCTTGGTTGGTATTCGCGATATTGGCCTGGTCAAAGCCAATGATCGAATTCTTGTCTCGGGCGCAGCAGGGGGCGTGGGCAGTCATGTGGCTGAGATTGCCAAAGCCTTGGGCGCGGCAGAGGTCACTGGTGTAGCAGGAGGCCCACAAAAATGTCATCGGCTCGTCACTGAAATGGGCTACGACCGGGTAATCGACTACAAAGCCGAGGATATGGCGCCAGCGCTGGATGACGCGTTCCCGGAGGGTATTGATCTCTATTTCGACAACGTTGGGGGGCCACTACTCGATGACGTTTTGGCACGTCTGCGCCGCAGGGCCCGAATAGTGATCTGTGGGTCAATTTCAGAATACCTTGTGCAGCCAGCAGACAAGCACCGATTTGTTAACCTACAGAATCTCGGCCGCCAGGATGCCAAGATGGAGGGCTTCTTCGTATTTGACTATGAACCCGCCTATCCTGAATGCCTCGACACTCTGGCAGACTGGGTGCGGCGTGGGTTGCTCAACCCGGTTGAAGACATCTCAGTGGGCATAGAAACCATGCCAGATGCATTGGCCGACCTTTATCTGGGCAATAACGTCGGAGTGCGTATGGTGCAGGTCGGCGAGCCGGCCTTGCCACTGGACGCAACCTAGGCCACTGCACAGAATTGATCGCACCCTTTGGGGGTCGGGTCGCTATTACAGTGGCAACGCTGTGGTCCGCTTCATCGTCTCCATGACAAAGCTCGCGCTAACGTCAAATAAATCTGCGCTGATCAGTTGTTGATACAGCGCGTCATAACCCGACATGTCACTGACCACTGCTTTGAGCAGGTAGTCGATGTCACCACCCAAGCGATGCACCTCTAGAACCCCCGGCAATTGTTCAACGACGTTCTGAAACTGTTGGGACCACGCCGCATTGTGCTGATTGGTTTTTATGGCGATAAAAACCGTCAGACCGAGCCCCAGTCTTTCCTGCGACAGCAACGCCACCGATCTCTCAATAACACCCAGTTCTGACAATCTGTTGAGGCGTCGGCTGCACGCTGAGCGGGAGAGCCCACATCGCTCGGCAAGGTCCGAAATGGGTTCCGCGCTGTTCTGTTGCACTGCACGAAGGAGTTTGCGGTCTAAGGTATCCAGTTGCTCTGGTGTCGACATAATTGGAAATCTCGCACTAAATCACGATTTATTAATATATATACGCACATATTAATCATTATATAAGGTTTTTGTGCACGAATTAGCACACATTGGGCAAGGCGTCTTACTTAAAATTTCAGGGCGAAATGAAGAAGCTCAGTGATGACCGCCTGTAAAGCCGATAACGACCCTACCGCAAATGCATTCATCCGCGACTTGCGGCAACAGGTAGTGGGCCAGGGTGAGCTGATCGACACCCCCTTTGGCGCCAAGCCTCTCCTCTACTGCGACCACACTGCAAGCGGACGGAGTCTGCATTCTATTGAGCAGCTCATTGCTCGCGAGGTGCTTCCCCACTACGCAAACACCCACTCCGAGGCTTCCCATACCGGTCGGCGCACGGGGCAATTCCGCGAGTGGGCCCGACAGTCCATAAAAGATGTGATCAATGCAGGCGAAGAAGACGCGCTCATTTTCTGTGGTCATGGAGCCACAGGGGCGGTCAACACTCTGGTGCACTTGCTCGATTTAAATGCCGTATCGCAAGCCGACGCGTCAGACCCAGTTGAAGACATCAGACCTCTGGTAATAATTGGTCCTTACGAGCACCACTCCAATGAGCTGCCGTGGCGCGAAGCTAAGGCAGACGTGATCAGAATACCGCTGGATGAAGATGGCAATGTCGACCAGCCAACTTTGATCCGAATACTCAAAGAAAATCATCACCGGCCCTCCATTGTCGGCAGCTTCTCTGCTGCATCGAATGTCACGGGCATCAAGGCAGATGTGCCGGGCATTACTCAAATACTCAAACACCACGGCGCCCTTGCGGTTTGGGACTACGCGGCGGGCGCGCCCTACCTTCCCATCGACATGAACCGGCAGGACGCTGCAATCGACGCGGTCTTCTTCTCTCCCCATAAGTTTATCGGCGGCCCGGGCAGCAGCGGGGTCTTGGCCGTCAAGCGATCTGTCATCCGCAGCACAGCTCCCGGACAGGTGGGTGGCGGCACCGTGCGTTATGTCACCCCTGACTGGCACGACTGGCATCCCGACCCTGAACATCGGGAAGAGGGCGGCACTCCCGGGATCATTGAATCTATCCGTGGCGCGATGGCGGTCAGCATTCCCGGCAAATTGGGGTACCAGCGTCTGGCAGTAATCGAACGGAAACATGTGCTGGCCGCTCGGGAAGTCTTGCTGAGCACACCCGGACTGGAGCTACTGGGATCACCGAGTAGCGACCGCCTCCCGATTTTTTCTGTGCGCTTTCGCTCAGCAGAGGGCGAATTGCATTACGGCTTCGTAGTCCGACTGCTGAATGATCTTTTTGGCATTCAGGCACGAGGTGGTTGCTCCTGCGCAGGACCCTACGGTCATAGTCTGCTGCAACTTACGCCCGAATACTCAGCGTCACTGGCTGACGCCGTAGGCCACGGCTTTGGCTGTCTGAGACCGGGCTGGGTTCGATTCAACCTGCATTGGCTATGCGCTGAAAAGGAGGTGGACTTCATCCTTTCCGCCGCCAAAATGGTCGCAGAGTGGGGCAAGCTTTTGCTGCCTTCATACACTCTCGATACCGCATCGGGACTCTGGGAGCACCGAGACAGCCCCGCTGCGACACCCGTCTCTTTGGACCCCTTTGCCCCTTGCGCCGAGACTGTCACACCGCAGCACGATGCTTTCGCTGCGACAGAACTGCTACACGAAGCTGAACGAACATTGCGCGCGGGGGCACCGAATAGGCATCGCGCGTGCGCGATCGAAGCGCATCAAAAAGCTCCATGGCCCGACAAAATGGAATCGCTTTGCTGGTTTTTGAGGGCGCACGAGGGTCCGTAAACGGACCGCGGGGGCTGCAGACCGAAAACCCGGTTGCCGGGTTATCACTGCGCAGCATTTCACGCGCATTCAGTGGGACATCACTGACATCCTCTGTCAGACTGCGTAAGCACCTAGCCAACCACGCTAAAATATGCAGCCAGATTCCGAAAAGGCGCTGAGTGCGCTTAAGAGCGGTGACTTAGCGACAGCCTGCGCATTGTTTGACCAGACGATCGAGGCAGAAACCGACACACGCTGTTTGTTGCAAGCCGCGCTCTGTTATCGATCTGCCAATCGACTCAATGACGCCCTATCGGTATTAAAAAAACTGGATGACATGGGCCAGACCAACCCCCCGGCGCTGCTACTGCGTGCAGAGATATTTTGTGCCGTTGATCGGCACCATCAGGCACTACCGCTTTACCGCAAGCTCTCCGAGATCAACGATAAGAGAATGACCTACTCGGTCGCGCTCGGATTTTTTCAGTGCGGCGCCGTCGAATCAGCCGCTCGCCTGGCCGCCAGCATTGCCGAAGATAGCGACCACAAGCTCGCATCTCAGGCGCGACTGTTGCAAGGTCGATGCATGGCCGCTCTGGAGCAGTATGAAGAGGCAGAGGGTCTTTTCGCCTCTGTAAACTCACCGCCTAATTTGAAAACCGCCGCGCAATATCGCAAGGCTCGGCTCGATCTGCACCGCGGACACTTCTCGTCAGCGGAGCAATCGGTTCGGGACCTACTGAAACTAGATGAACCACCGCGGGGTGTAACCGAGGTGCTGCTGCAGACACTTATTCATAGCGGCCAACTGGAAAACGCGCGTGCACTGGCCGCGGATATCAGTAACACGTCGGTGGATATTGCCTGCCTGCGCCACGCAACTGACCTGCTGACAGAGATGGGCGACACAGACCCATTACAACCTTTACAGCGCTGCTGGGAGAGATCGCCGTCGCCATCCCTATTTCGCGAGTTAGTGACTCGGCATCTGGCACTGGATCAGGCAGCCGAAGCGCAGCAGCTGATCGATCACTATGCTCAGACTTTTGGACGGGACAATCACTGGCAGTGGGGTCATGCCAAACAGCTGTTTCAGACCGGTGACTTTGCCGCATTGTTAGAAGAGAAGAACACGCAGCAAAGCGACCTGCTAGAGATCTATTGCGAGGCCTGCTTCGCACAGGGTCGCTACACCGAAGCGCTGCAAGCGGCCCAGCAACTGTGCCAGGCATCTCCAGCAGACCAGTACTTTGTTGCCCTGCTGGTCACTGCGCTGCGCTGCCTGGATGACGCTCGGTATCGTGTTTTGATCGACCCCGATCGCCTGGTGGAATCGATCTCACTGTCGAGTCACCACGACTCGGCGCTGACAGATCTCGCTTTTTGGCCGGCCGTGGCCGATGCGCTCGCCGCACATCATGCTATGCAGCTGGCCCCTCTCCTGCAGTCAGTTGAGGACGGCGTGCAAACTCCTGGAAACCTGCTCACTCAGTCCCAGCAACCCGCACTCAGCACCCTCAAATCGATGGTCGAGAGGACGGCGGGGACATTTTTCAGTAGCGATCGGCTAATGGAGCTGCCCGATGCACACCCATTAGTGATGTCACGCCCCTCGCATCCCAGAATGCATGCAAGCTGGGCCATCAGGGGGCAAAGCGGCACCTTCCATCGGTCACATGTTCACTCGAAAGGCTGGTACAGCGGCACCTGCTACGTCGAGGTCCCGGCAAGCATCAACCGCGACAGTGAAGCCGGCCACCTTGTGTTGGGCGAGCCTCCCTTTGCTACCAAGGATCACTTGGACCCTATCGCAACGATTCAACCAGAGCAGGGTAAGCTAGTGCTGTTCCCCAGTTATGTCTGGCACAGCACCAGACCCTATTCTGGAAAGGGTTGGCGCCAAGTTATCGCTTTTGACTTCGGGAAAGAAAATCGGTTTGTGT
>JBELDB010000100.1:0-5988 GCA_042094525.1 Congregibacter sp.
GCTTGCCAGTCATCGATTAAAACCCGCTCCATTGGCAGCGCGAGTGATTCATTGGTCTTGGGGTAGATGGCGCCGACTTCGCCATCAAACTGGCGGCAGGCGCCGCATTCTGGACTGTAAACGTAGATCAGCACAGGCGAACCGTCGCGGGCTTCTGGATCAAGCGCGGCGTGCAAAGGCATCGAGGTCGCGCCGACAATCAGCGCGGCAAAACCGAGCATGAGCAATGTGACTCTCATCAGAGCTTGATGTAACCCCAACCCTCACGCGCCTGCAGTCTTCCGAGTGCGGCGACCCCCGACGGCACGGTTTCCACGCCAAAGGCGAGGTCGTCCTCAGTCAGGTTGTAGTAGTTGAGTGTCGCTTCGCAGGCAAAAATACGGATGCCCGAGGCCATCAACTGCTCCATTTGTGCGCTGTACTGCCCACCATTGGCGTCTTCAGCTCCCTCGAGAGCCGGTTTGACACCATTCCCAATCAGGATGACACGCGTTTCGATATCCTGGTTAAAAGCAGAGTGTCGCGCCACCTGAGCGAGCATGCGGTTCATGCTGGTTTCGGAATCCAAATGGAATACGACGCCCGGGCCCTCGGCATCGGCACTGCGGGTCCCGGGTGACAGCGTGAGACAAGCGCACAAAGTGAGAATAAGCAATCGAGTCATCGGTTTCTCCTCTTACACATAGGCCGCCAATATGCCGTCTTATCCTGGCGGCCGCCTTTTTTTGACGGCTTGGTAGCGCGTGTTTTTGGCGTACTTCGCGCGCGTGAGAGACCACAGGTGCGCTACAATCTGCGGGCGTGGCTCGCGTGACGACCACCTTACGGTCTGCTAAGGCGCTTGGCAAAAACCAAATGTCGCCCTCGCTATCCGTGACGGAAGCCGGAACAATGAGCTTTATGCTGATACCAAAAAAATAACAATTGAATAAACACGCTCTGCGTGGAGTCAACACAGCAGCGCGGGTGATGAAAAGAAGCACCCGGGGGAGGAGAAGGATGGCATCAGACGCCGAGCAGGGTCAGCTACAACCCGCGCCCGAATCCTTTTTGCCCAAAGACTTGGTCGAGGATATCTCTCGAGACGGGATTGATCCTCGCCGCCGCAGCCTGCTGCAAGGCGCTTTCGCGGCAGCGACCGCGTCCATGGTGGCGCCGGTACTGATGGCGAATGACGATCCAGACATTGTGAACCTGCCTAGCTGGACCCGCAGTTTGGGTAAGCCGGTTGTAGCCAATCCGTACGGACAGCCATCCCCTTTTGAGGCCAACATCGTCCGACGCCAGAGCCCGGGCCTCACCCGGACCGATCAGTCCAGCGTCTCGTTTACGCCGCTTCAAAACCTGTTCGGCATGATTACACCGAGTGGCCTTCATTTTGAGCGCCATCATCAAGGCTGGGTCGACATTGACCCGCGACGACACAGGCTGATGATCAACGGGCTGGTAGACACCCCGTTGGTGTTCACCATGGAAGAACTGCTTCGCATGCCCAGCGTGTCGCGCATCCACTTCCTTGAGTGTGGCGCCAACACTGGACTCGAGTGGGGCAATGTGGCGGTGCCGACAGTGCAATACAGCCATGGCATGTTGTCAGCTTCTGAATTCACGGGCGTTCCTGTCTCCTTACTACTGGAGCGGGCGGGGTTTGACCGCAAACGCGCCACCGTCCTGCTGGCCGAAGGTGCCGACGGTTCCAGCATGACGCGCACCATCAATCTTGAGAACGCATTAGACGATGCGCTGGTGGCCTACGGTCAAAACGGCGAAATGCTGCGCCCGGAAAACGGCTATCCGTTGCGCTTGGTGGTACCCGGCGTGCAGGGCGTGTCGTGGGTGAAGTGGCTGCGGCGACTCGAAGTGGGCGATGAGCCTTGGGCGACCAAAGACGAGGTGGCGCACTACGTGGATCTAATGCCCGATGGCACGCACCGTCAGTACACCTCTATCCAAGAGGCGAAGTCTGTGATTACGGCGCCTTCTGGTGGGCAAAAGTTGTTGAAGCAGGGCTATTACGACATCACAGGTTTGGCCTGGAGCGGCCGCGGCACCGTGGAAAAAGTTGAGGTGTCGGTCGATGGTGGCCGCAATTGGCGCACGGCTCGCCTAGAGGGGCCGATATTGCCTAAGGCCATGACCCGCTTCCACTTTGATTGGGTCTGGCAGGGAGATGAGGCATTGCTGCAATCCCGGGTCACCGATAGCACTGGCTACATCCAGCCCAGTCGCGCAGAGCTGGTTCAGGTTCGTGGCACGCGATCGATCTATCACAATAACGCCATACAGACCTGGCGAGTGGGCAGCGACGGCGAGGTACACAATGTCCAGCTGGGCTAAAGCGGTCGTTCTATGGCTGTGCGCGATGGTGATGACACCGTGGACGCTGGCTTTGCCCGAGGGTCTCGACGGTTTAGGTAGACCCGCGACGGAGGGCGAGGTCGCGGCCTGGGATATCGACGTGCGCCCTGACTTTGTCGGTCTGCCACCCGGCAGTGGCGATGTGTGGGCGGGAGAGGAAATCTGGCTGGCCCAGTGCGCCTCTTGCCATGGCGATTTCGGCGATTCCAATGAGATTTTTGCGCCCTTGGTGCTGGGCAACATCACGGAGGAGGATATCGCTGCCGGGCGGGTGGCTTCGCTTACCGACCCCGGCGTGACCCGGACCACCTTGATGAAGGTGCCGACCCTGTCGACACTCTGGGATTACATCTACCGGGCCATGCCGTGGAATGCGCCGAAATCCTTAAGTCCGGACGAAGTCTATGGGCTGGTCGCCTATTTGCTGAATCTGGGCTACGTGGTCGACGACGATTTTGTGCTTTCAGATACCAACATGGCGGAGACCCAGGCACGCATGCCGAACCGAAACGGCATGAGTCTCGACCACGGTTTGTGGTCTGTATCCGGGCTACCGGATGTGAGCGGGTCGTCCTGCATCACTGACTGCGATGTGGCGATCACCGTCACCTCATCCCTACCTGCCTATGCGATGAACGCGCACGGTAATCTCGCCGAGCAGGTAAGGGATTGGGGGCCATACCCAGGATTATGGACAGAGCCAGCAGCAGAAGCTGAGCAGTTGGCAGCGGCCAGCGTAGCAGTCGAGGCGGCCGTCGCGCCCGAGGCTGCGCTCACTGCGGGTGGCTGTTCGGGTTGCCACCAGATGGCTGGGCAGTTGGTCGGGCCAGGCTTTGATGCAATTAGGACGAAGTACGCCGGGCAGAAGCATGCGGCCTATTTACGTGACAAGATAGTGAATGGCGGCGCCGGGGTATGGGGAAGCATGCCGATGCCTCCCATGCCCGCAGTGGACGACGAGGCGCTGCAGCAGATTGTGGCCTGGTTAACCTCAGGTGAAGAATAAAAAAGGAGTGACCGAGTGATGACAACGACCGATCCAAAGGGGATCTCGCGCCGAAGCTGGTTGCGCTGGACGGTAATACTGAGTGCCGCAGCGGCAATACCTGGGCGTGTTTGGGCGGCCGTGGCGCGGCCTGAGGCGGCGTTTGGCGCGACCGCGCTGGATGAGGCGCTGGCGGCGTTAGGTGACATGCCCAAAGTGCATGAGGGCATACAGTTCATGACGCCTGATATTGCAGAGAACGGCGCCGTGGTGCCCATCCGTGTAGAGGTCGACGCCGAGGCCTTACCCAATGTCTCTAAGGTGTCAGTCTTGGTGGAAATGAACCCCAACCCGTTGGCGGCCTCGTTTGACATCCCACCCGGTACCGAGGTCTACATAGAGACGCGGGTAAAGGTGGCGCAAACCTGCACCCTTTATGCAGTGGTGGAAGCAGACGGACAGTTATACATGCAGTCGAGGGAGACCAAGGTCACCCTCGGCGGATGCGGCGGATAAAGGAGGACACCATGGCAGGTCGAATCAAGATTCGTGCCCAGAAGAAGGGCGACGTGACAGAGGTCAAGGCTTTGATGCGCCATCCGATGGAAACCGGGATGCGCAAGGATCAGGCGGGCGATCCTATCCCTGCACATTTTATTACCGAAGTGTCGGTATTCCATGGTGATCAGCCTGTGATGCAGGGCCACTGGGGTGCCGCGGTATCAGCCAATCCTTTTCTGGGTGTGCGGTTTGCAGGTGGGGAATCTGGCGATACCGTGCGTGTCGTGTGGACCGACAATCAGGGCGGTACCGGTACAGGAGAGACGACCATCCGCTGAAGTCGGATGACCGGGGGGCAACTGTGAAGAGACGTTATCTAGGGTCTGCGGTATTGGCGGCATGGCTGTGCGCAACACAGCTGGTGGCCGACGATGGCGTATTTGACCAATACCGGGACCTCATGGGTGACGACAACCCGGCAGTTTTTGTCATCGATGAAGGGGAAGAGCTGTGGTTTGCTCCCCAAGGTCCTGAGGGCGCCACTCTAGAGGACTGTGATCTGGGTTTGGGGCCTGGCGTGACGACGGGTGCCTACGTGCGCTTCCCTCGCTATTTTGCCGATACCGATGCGGTGATGGATGTTGAATCGCGCTTGGTCCACTGCATGACAACGATTCAGGGCCGGGATCTCGAGACGGTGACGGCAAAACCCTACTCACTGAGAGGGGATTTCGGGACAGAGATGGAAGCGCTTGTGACCTGGTTGGCAGCGGAATCTGAGGGTGCCACGATTGCGCCCGAGCAGACCCACGCCGCAGAGCGCGCGATGTATACCCTCGGAGAGGAGATTTTCTTCTATCGCGCAGGCCCCCATGACTTTTCCTGTGCCACCTGTCATGAGCAGTCCGGCATGCGTATTCGCTTGCAGGCGTTGCCCGACCTGACCTCCCACTCAGGCGCCGCCGAGGCGTGGGGCAGTTGGCCTGCCTATCGCATGTCTCAGGGGCTGGTGCGAACAATGGGGTGGCGGCTTCGGGATTGCTTCCGCCAGCAGCGGTGGCCCGAGCTGCAAATGGGCTCCGAGGCGAGCATCGCGCTCCAAACCTACATGGCGGTGAATGCTGCGGGCGGCATGATGACTGCCCCGGGGTTGAAGCGATGAAGTGTTTGACTGTAGGTATAACACTCGCCCTCAGCGCGAGCATGGCCACGTGGACAAGGGCTTCTGACGGTATAGAAGCCGTATTGCAAAACTCATTTGTCGCCAATAATCAGGCCACCATGGAGCGGTTGGAACGCGATGCAGTGCAAACCGCCTGCAGTGCGCCCCGTGGTATGCCTCTCGACAACGACATGCTGGCGGCTTTGCGCGAAGAGCGATTGGACGCGGTAGTGCTGCCAGCTGATGGACAGTACCTCGGTGATTGGCAGCGGGGCGCCGAGGTGGCGACCAATGGAAGGGGCCTGCAGTCGAGTGATGACCCCACCCAACCCAATGGCGGCAATTGCTACGCTTGTCATCAACTCGCGCCCGGTGAAGTCGCCTACGGCACGCTGGGCCCGTCGTTGACCGGATATGGCGCGCGAGGCCAATCTCAAGCGATGCTGCAGTACACCTGGACCAAGTTATGGGATACCCACGCTTACAACCTCTGCTCCCACATGCCGCGTTTTGGCGCACAAGGCATTCTCACTGAGCAACAGTTGAAGGACGTGATGGCTTATTTGCTCGACCCGGCGTCACCGGTCAACCAAGCCGCAGAGTGATTCCTTAACCCCAATGCATCGACGGGAGTTTCACAAGCTATTGGGTCTTGGCGCGGCCGCGGGGCTGTCTTTGCCCTCATTGTTGCGAGCGCAATTTCACAGCGGCGATGCCTACCATCTGCCCAGGTTCGGCAACGTGCATTTATTGCACATGACCGACGTACATGCGCAGCTTCTGCCGGTCCACTATCGCGAACCTTCCGTCAATATTGGGGTGCATGACGCCCGCAATCGGCCACCGCATCTGGTCGGTGAAGCGCTGCTTGACCACTTTGATATTGCTCCGGGTTCGCAGGCGGCGCATGCACTGACCCACCTTGACTATGTTGCCGCTGCAGAGCAGTTCGGACGTGCCGGGGGCTTTGCCCACATCGCTA
>JBELDB010000101.1:0-5926 GCA_042094525.1 Congregibacter sp.
TAAACAAAAGATCCGCCCGGGCGATGTGCTCGGCGCCCTCACCGGTGACGCCGGGCTGGATGCCGGGGCGATTGGAAAGATCGCGATCGCAGACAATGTAACCCACGTAGCGATCTCCAGAGCCGCGCTCCGCCAGGCAATGCGCTACCTCTCTCAGGGCAAAGTAAAAGGCCGTGCCATTCGAGCGCGCCATGTAGGGTCTACCGAATCCCCGGCTCACTCAAGACAAAAAGGCGCCAGCAAAAAGCGATCGTGACCAAAAACTCAGATTGCGCCTTTAGCGCTGCGCGGCTTTCACGTCGCCCCCTGTGCGCGAGAGGGGTGGCTGCCAGCAGCGCCTGAAGTAGCTCATTATCGAGCGTTCGCTCGAAGCGGATTTCGCCTTCATCTGCGAGCAACCCCTCCGCCCAATCGCGCCTTGAGGGTTTGTGCTGACGGGGCTGCTCATATAGTGCGCTTTTGAGCTGCCAGAGATGGTCCGGCCCGGGCCCGACTTCAAGGTAAAACCCGCCTGGCCGCAACACCCGGCCAATCTCTGCATCATTGGAAGGAGAAAAAACGCACAGCGCCATGTCAATCGCCGAGGTGATAACGGGAAGGTCCCGTGAGCTTGCTACGGCATAGTGATGATGCGGATAAGTTTTAGCGGCTAACTTGACTGCTGGTTTCGCCACATCGACACCAAAGCACGTCAGGTGCGGAAATCGGCTCGAGAGCACTCCGCCGTAAAACCCCTCACCGCAGCCAATATCCAATAGCGTCCTGATCCCAGATCTCGCAGACACCACATCGCCGAGCGCCTCTGCTAGAGGCTGATAAAGCCGAGCATCGTGAACCGTTCGCCGAGCCAGTACCATCTCGAGGCTGTCTCCCGGGCGCTTACTCCGTTTTTTTTGTACCGGGAGCAGGTTAACGTAGCCCTCTTTCGAGCGATCAAAGCTGTGGTGTGCGGGGCATAGCAAGCGCTCATCACCGCCCTCAAGCGCCTGTCCGCAACTCGGACACCTCCACACCATGATGTCGCCCCCGCTTGGTCAGCAACCCGGTTCATCATGCTCTAAGATACCGCATCGCGATAAGGCGCTCGACGATCTTCCTCGAAAGCCCACGCTGCCGCTTTTATCAGGAGTTGGGAAGTATCGACACCACCGTCAACATTACCCGGCGCTGGATCAACTCTTTTGTCGTTGACCTCAACCTGTGTCCATTTGCCCGTCGAGAAGTGATGCGCAATAGCATGCGTTTTACCGTCTTCGAGAACTCGGAACCAGAGAACATCCTTCACGCCCTGAGCGAGGAGATTACCCTCCTGCACAACAGCCCAGATATCGAAACGAGCTTCCTCATTTTGCCGGCCGGCATGCCCGATTTTCGCGACTTTAATGATTTTTTATACACCGCCCAGAGTCTAGCCGAAGCGTTGGGTTGGGAAGGTAGCTACCAGCTGGTGGGCTTTCACCCACGGTATCAATTTTCCGATACCGAACCCGACGATGCAGAAAACTACACCAACCGATCACCGTTTCCGATGCTGCATATCTTGCGGGAATCGAGTGTCAGCGATGCCGTCGCGACAACGCAAGACGCCGCGTTAATCCCTCAGCGGAATATCGCCACGCTGGGTGACCTGGGTAGCGCCGCTCTCAAAGCGCGATGGCGGAGCTGCTTTGCCTGTCCGCCGGCAAGCTAACATCGTTGGCCACCGGATGAGACATCAAAGCAGATGCGACACCATCATCCCGTAACCGACCACACCCACAATCCAGACCAGACTCCGAACGTACTTGATCCCTGCGATGTAGATAGGCACATAAGCCACTCTCGCCCAAAAAGCGATCTGAGCGCCAAGCAGCACCTCGGCGTCCATGCCCGCCAGATGCGCTAACACGGCAAGGGGAGCAAAAAACACCAGCGCTTCGATGGAGTTTTTCGCGGCGCGATCAGCCCGCCCACCCATGGGGGTCTCCGCCTTAAGATTATCGCGATTACCCAGCCCGATATCACGGCCCTCTTTTGTCCACTCCTGGTTACGGATCGCCGCACCGAGGACCACTGTTATAAAGGTCAGCAACGTGAAATACAGCGTGATTTCGAGTAATGGAGTCATCGGCATTCCTTTTTGTGGTAAACGCAATAAGCTGGATAGCTCCGCGCCACTATACCCTTACCCGCGCAGCTCCGCTCAAACGGTATCAGGGTCATCACTGTGCGGGGCTGGAATTGGCTGCCCGCACCGACTAATGTAAACCTTACGCGCAGCGAGCAGCCCGATAAGGCCGTTTTGCGGCCAATACACGTTTAGTCAGGCCTCAGCGCCACCAGCTCAAAGGAACCGATCGCATGCAGTACTCCACCCTCACCGAGCAGGCACGCCACTGGGCGGCGTCGCAACCCGAGCAGGTATGGATGCGTGATCTGGCTGAATCAGGCGCAACAGAGTACACCTGGGGTGCGGCGGTTGCCGAGATCGACCGCGTTGCTGCCTGGCTCGAAGCAGAGTTTGGGCACGGTGAGCGGATGGCACTGCTCTCCCGAAATCGAGCCCACTGGATCATGGCCGACATGGGGATCATTCACTCGGGTAACGTCACGGTGCCGCTTTTTACCACTCACGCTCAGGCAACCGCCGAATACATCCTTAGCTTTACCGATACCAAGGTGCTGTTTCTCGGCGAGACCGAAAACTGGCACAGCGTAAAAGAGGTCCTCCCGGAGGGCTGCGTGCTGATTACGCTGCCGGGGGTCGATTGCGACCTGCCTCATACAAAATGGGAGGATCTCGTCGCAGCCGCTTCTACGGAGGCGCCCTCCTATAAACCCGGCCCCGATGACGTCGTCTCTCTGGTATTCACTTCGGGCACAACCGGCTTGCCAAAGGGGGTCATACAGACCCACGCCACCAATCTGATTCCCATGCGTCGGTGCCAATACCTTTTCACGCAACGTGAACAACCGAGGTGGTTCAGCTACTTGCCGCTCTCCCATATCGCTGAGCGCCAGATTGTTGAATTCTCATCGATCAATACGGGGGGCGAGATCTGGTTTAATGAATCGCTCGAGACGCTGGCGCGGGATCTTCCCCAATGCCGACCCAACATCTTTTTCGGCCCACCCCGGGTCTGGGAGCAACTACGGCAATCGATTACTGCCAAGTTTGGGGGCGCAGAGGCGCTGGCAGCAGCGCTCGCAGCCGATCAAGCTGGAGTACAGGGTCTGGTAAGGGGTGCGCTCGGGATGGATGACGTTGAATATTGTCTGACCGCGGCCGCCCCCACTCCACCCTCTCTGATTGAGTGGTGGGACAAAGTCGGTGTGAAGCTGTGTGAGGGGTTCGGGCAGACCGAAGCAATGGGGCTCATTATCACCGACCCAAAGGACCGCCGCATCGGCTCCATCGGCAGACCCGCTGGCGAAGTCGAAGTCAAAATTGGGGACAACGACGAACTATTAATCAAGGCAGAGGGCTGCACGCCCGGATACTACAACCGCCCCGAGAAGACCGCAGAGCTCTGGCAGAATGGTTGGCTGCACACGGGCGACAAAGTGCGCATTGATGACGATGGCTTTATTTTCATTACCGGGAGAGTCAAAGACTACTTCAAGACCATTCAAGGCAAGTTCGTGGCCCCACCGCCCATCGAGGGTCTCTTTGCTGACAACCCTCATTCTGAACAACAGTGCCTGCTAGGCCGGGGTTACTCAAAGACGGTAATGGTCACGGTGCTTAACGAGCCCGCTCGCGCCCTGCCCAAAGAGGCTGTAGAGGCCGCTGCTTTAGCGACGGTAGACCATATCAACGGCGAAATTGAAAAACATGCGCGCATTGGCGCGGTGATTTTCAGCAGCGAACCCTGGACCATCGAAAACGAGATTCTGACCCCGACCATGAAGATTCGGCGCGAGCAGATTGAAAATAAATTTGGCGAGTGCGCAGAGCGTATTGCCCGGGAAGGCGCAGAGACGGGAGCGATTCAGCTTCACTGGTTTGACTAAAAAGCGCCCCGACAACTTGCTCTAGACCCGACTCCGTCGCGGTCAGCGGTCAGGGCATTTCCGACTCGTATTCCTCGACAACGTAGCTGCGAATGAGCTCGCGGTCGAAAAGGCGCGCTTCGTCGGCGATGATTTCCGCTTGCGCGGCCTCTGACGCAATCAACGCCATCGCGGCGTCCATGCGGTCCTGATCCGGGAACCAGATCTCCATTAGTACATCAAAAGGCAATCCCTCTGGAGCGTGATTAGTCGAATCGGCCACGTGAAGGTAACGCCGCTGATACTTCACCGCGTACCCGGCGAGATACTTCTCGCCGATTATCTTATGGTGCGTCTCGTAATGCTCAATAAATGCTTCCCGCGACATGCCGGGTTTTTTTGTCAGCAACGTAACAAGCTTGATCATGCGCTTTTCACCGCCTCAGCCAACGAGCGCTAAATAGCTAGAGAATTGAAGAACTCAACGTCACGTCTGCGAACTGCCAGAGCGTCTCAAATCGGTCGAGTGCTTTCTTCGCTCCCGCCTCGTCACCCAGAGCGCTCATGGCCTCGGCCAGGCCAAACGTAGACCACCCGTTCATCGGATACTGCTTCAGATCTGCCTCGAACACCGCCTGCGCCTCTTCAGCCCGACCATCGGCCAGCAGCGCGGCGCCTAACGACTGCCGCGTCGGGTAGTACCAGAATGGCGGCTCGGTGTAGGGCAGCGCGTCCTGCAGCGCAACGGCTTCCTCAAACGCCTGCACCGCGCTAGCCGCATCATCTGAGCGATACGCCATCTCGCCCCTCAGTAATGCCTTGGCAATCTCGAGAAGATCTCTGGCCGGGTACACATTGCCCATGAAGATCTCGTCGACCTCGGGCTCGAGCCGTTCAATCGCTGCCAATTCGACCAGCGCGGCCTCTGCGTCACCCAGCGCTGCGTGGGCGACACCGCGCCCGTAGTGCCATATCGCGCGGGCAAACGCGAAGGGCTCGTAAGGCTCGGGCTCAGCCAGAATCTCCTCCCACTTCGCGAACCGCACCAGAGAGAGCATCGGCACTGTGCGAAAGAACTGAATAGTCGGGAACTGCTCCACCTGCTCGACCCGCACGTTAGCCACTACCCGCCGGGCGCTGTCCAGCGACAGTGCGCTTTGGCCCTGCATGGTCGCCGAGGCCCACAGGAAGTGGATGTTATGCGGGTAATACAGCGCGGGATAAAAGCCCTGCGCGTTGCACTGGGCGATGTAGGCTTCGTCAACTTCTGCGGCGCGAAGATTAGCCAGCGCGGAATCCTGGTACCGGCCCACCCTGAAGTAAATGTGGCTGGGCATGTGCACGAGATGACCTGACCCGGGCACCAGATTAGCCAGACGATCCGCAGCAAGCTCCGCCTTTGCCGCATTCGAAGAGGCTTCCAATGCATGGATATACAGGTGAAGCGCGAGGGGATGATCGGGGTCTGCCTCCATGACGGCCTCAAGGCTCGCAATCACCGCTTGCGTGTCAGGCTTTGCTTCCCCGTTCGGACCCCAATAATCCCAGGGCATAGTATTCATCAACGCCTCTGCGTACACCGATGCCACCGTCGTGTCATTGGGGTAACGCGCTGCCATCTCAGCCAGCGCATCGGCCCATGCCCGATCGAGCGGGTCGCGGGGGGTGTCCGCCTGACCGTCATAACGCTGATCCAGCGCTCTGATCCAGTCCTGCTCCTTAGGCGTCACTCCATCGATCAACGTCAACGCTTGATCTATTGCGGCGCGCGCGCCGACTCGCTCATCAGCCGACATAATGGCCTTGCCGTTACTGGTCACGTTGATATTCGGCCCTGTCGCCAGTGCTTCGCCCCAGAAGCACATGGCGCATCCGGGATCTAACGTTTGCGCGGCGCGAAAACTGCGAATGGATTCCGCATGGTTAAAGCCAAACGCCAGCACCATGCCCTGAT
>JBELDB010000102.1:0-5860 GCA_042094525.1 Congregibacter sp.
GCCACCCAAGGTGCAGTCTGCCGTGGTGCGCCTCACGCCACACAGTGAGCCGCCCCACCCCGATACGGATCGTACGTCACTCGCCAGAGTCGTCACCCAAGCGTTTTCACAACGTCGCAAGACCCTGCGCAATAACTTTAAAGGCACGTTAGATGACAACGATTTCGAGGCGTTGCAGATAGACCCAAGCGCCCGTGCTGAGACCCTCTCACTTGACGATTTCGTGGCGATCACCGCTCACGTTCAAGACTGATCGCATGCAAAGCTGGTAAAGAACCTCAGCCGCTCAAAGCCCAGCCACCATCTACTATCTGAGCGATGTAATGAGCGGGGGCAAAGCCATGCGCCCTACCCCAGCCGTTGCAAAATAAAAAGTCTTTCTCTCGAAATTCAAAGGCGCCTACACTGCCTCTGATCAGATACACACGCACTGGTATGCACTATGAGCACCTACGTCGTCGGCGACATACAGGGCTGTTTTGAGCCATTCCAGTGCCTACTGGAGCGGGTGAAGTTTAATCCTGACAAAGACCGCCTCTGGAGCGTGGGCGATTTGATCAACCGCGGCCCGGGCAATATTGATGTGCTGCGGTGGTTCTATGCCCACCGCGACAACGTCACCATGGTGCTGGGCAACCATGACCTGCATTTAATGGCGGTCTCCTGTGGTGCCCGCAAACCCAGCCGCAAAGACAACCTCGACGATATTCTCGATGCGCCAGACCGCGAGCAGCTGATCGAATGGCTGCACTTTCAACCGCTCGCCCACTTCGAGGACGGAGTGACGATGGTGCATGCGGGCATACCCCCCATTTGGACCGTGCAGGACACGCTGGATCGCGCCTGGGAGGTCGAGAACGCCCTGCAAGGCGCGCGCTGCGAGGAGTTCCTGACCGAGATGTACGGTAACGACCCCTACGTGTGGGACGACAGCCTGAGCGGTATGACCCGGCTGCGCGTGATTACCAATTACCTCACCCGCATGCGCTACTGCACCCGCAAGGGCAAGCTCGACCTCATCAGCAAGGGCCCACAACCGATACCTGACGCTGTCGCAGGTAAAAAGGTTGCCCCCTGGTTCAGCCACAAACGCCGCCTGACCAAGGGCCAAACCATCATTTTTGGTCACTGGGCTTCTCTAGAGGGCATCACAGATGACCCCAAGACCATCGGCCTTGATACAGGCTGCGTCTGGGGCGGGGCCATGACCTTTTATGAGCTCGAGACCGGGCGCAGGATCAGCTGCGCATGCGGGCACTAGCGCTCACATAGACGACCTCTTGAAAACAACCAAAGAGCTCGCCGAAGGTCGTGTGGTGACGCTGGGCGCGCCGCTAAGTATCAATCGTGTGTACACAGGAGCTCGCCCATCACGGACTGCTCTTAGACGCCTCGTAAAGTAACCATGCAGGCAGGCCTTGAACCGCGGGGTCTGGCATCAAAGCATCTGGGTAGAAGGTCGCGACACTGGCGCCCAAGTCATTGATCGCCACAACCGAGCACGTGTACTCCACCTCATTAACAAGGCCCGTGATGAGAATTGAGGAGCCGGCGGTCGTCGCCGAGTAAGTAGTGGTGCCATCTGAGCACGATGCTTGATAGCTCAACACCTCAATATCATCAGACGGTGAGACCTGAAGCCAGATCTCTTCGTCGCCTGTCTCTACCCGAGCGATCACAGGCGCTGAAGGTGGGGATGTCACCTCCCTCAAGAGCACGTTTAATAAATTGGAGGGTTGGCTGGCTCCGTAACTGTTAGTGGCAACCACCGAACACTGGTACTGCGTCTCCAACTCAGCTCCCTCAAGTATCAGAGGAGACAACGCTCCAGTGACGGAGAGAGCGCCACCTGTGTCGATGCGAAACAAACTGGGCCGGTAGTTCACCAGGCTGCATACCATTCGGTTGGACTGCTCCTCGGTGAAGCGGTCCATGCAGCCATCATCCGAGTAATTCATAAAATTTTCGATTTGAGATACCCCGCCACAAACGTTGCTAGCACTGCAGCCGTAATCAGGTGAGCCATGAGGGGGTGTATCGAAAATGTAGTCCCCGGAGGTATAGCTGTTCGCACATGCGCCGCCATTGCCCTGAAACGTGTGCCAGAGCCCAAGGTAATGGCCGATCTCATGGACCAGCGTTCTGCCTTGGTCAAAGCTGCCGTAGCCATTGTCGCGACCACCCGTGGCGCTGTGCAGATTGACCACCCCGTCTAATACGCCTCCAGCGCTCTCGGCAGGAAACGTAGCGTATCCAAGATACCCGCTCGCATCATTGGTATACACGTTCAGGAATCGACTCTGATCCACACCCAATGCACTCTTATATGCCAGCTCGTCCAAAGCGGAATCAGTGAACCACTCATCATTTTGCGTGTAGGTAATGCCCTCGAGTTCAAAGCGAATTGACGTGTTAAAAATCGCCGCAAAATCCTCGTTCAACACATCGACTTGCGCAAGAATGCGGCTCTCCGAGATCCAGCCCTCGTTACTAGAGGTGTAGATCACGTGGAAATAAATGGGAATCACATAGGCGCCGACCGATAGCGAGTCGTACTCATTTGAAATGGTCGTTTGACTTAGGCTGCAATCTGCCTGACTCGCAGACGGGACTATCTTCGCTTGTTGACCTAAAACATTCCGCCCAGACATGTGGTCAGAACCACACCGTAGTCCCGATTCCCTGAACAAGGACGAAGCGTGTTGTGCCTCGAGCGACAGACTCATCGCTCTGGAGACATGTGGCTGCGGCGGGGCCATTCGAGCCTCGAGCAAACTACTGCTTGTTACGGGCTGACACGTCGCAGTGAAATTGTCCGCTACGCCACCCCCGGTATTTGGTGCGAAAGCGACTGCAATTGTGCCGTTAGATGACGACCCGGCAAGCGATGTCACAGTGGGCGCCAATGGGAAATTCGGGTCAATTTCAAAAGAGACCGCCACACTACAGTCACCGTTAATGGGGCCAGCCGAATGGGTTAGTTCACCTGGCTGATAAGCCCCGGGGCAAGATCCCCCTACGCTAGCAACCCTGTAGCCGGCATCTGGGGTCAAATTAAAGCTGATGCTATTGCCTTCAGTGACTGGCTGTGGCGACGCCGGGCTGATAGCGCCGCCTGTCCCGGCTGAGGGTGTCACCGTGAACACATTGGCCGTACTGGCTGTCAACACAGCGCCAGAGAAGCTGGACCAGCCGTTTACTCGTATGTAGTAGGTGCCCGGCTCGGGATCATCGAAACTGCAAATCTCATCCTCTGGATAATTCACTGAACTACAGAGGGGATACGGCGGATTGTCATACAACGGCGAATTGGTAACCGGAGGAAAGGTGGTGTCAACAAAGATATCCGGATCTCCTGAATCGACCTCCAGCGTGACTTCAAGTCTGCCCGTGCCCTCCAGCACTTCGAATGAAAAATCCTGATTGCTCCCCGCGTCGCCCGACAGCGGCCCAACAGGTACGTTGTCCTGCAACGGCGAAATGGTGCTTTCACTCTCAAAGTTCGCTGTCACCTGCAAGGACTGATTCATGGTCACATCACATGAAGCGTCAAAGCCACTGCAGGCCCCGCCCCAACCGGCAAACACAGAACCAATACCAGCATTAGCTGTGAGCGTAACCAGAGTGCCAGATGGAAAAACCTCGCTGCAGTCCTCGCCACAGTTAATGCCGGTTGGCGAGCTGGTCACAATACCTTCGCCACCTCCTGCGGCATTGAGGGTCAGCGTGATGTCACTGCTGTCGTCCACGATGCTGATACAGCTCCCCGACAGAGCGCTGGCGTTCTCCACTGCCATCGACATCCGCTGCGCGACTCGCTCGGGCAACACACCTGATTGATGGTTCTGACCAAAGGTTCGGCTGATATTGCCGAGACCACCGCCAAGTAGATGGCAGTAACTCATGATCACCCCATCTCCTCCACCCGAAGTCCCCCCGGTTAACGCATTGTTGCTCGGCAACGAAGCCGAGCCCTTAGCACACAAGTTGCCAGGGCCGTCGGGCTCACTGATATTGCACGCGTCGACAGGGTCAACACTCTGAGAAAGGGTGCCGCCGTTCAGGTTGCCATAGCAGTGTGAGTGGGGAGAACTGAAATTATGGCCAAGCTCGTGGGCAGTAACGATCGCGTCCCAGCTGTTTGAAATGGGAGTGGTTGCATTGGGGGCTAAGCCAGTGATGTTATTCACGGAAACCCCATAAGACGCGTCACAGAGAACGCCTGAAAAGCTATTGTCTCCCGCATTGGCGGAAGGCGCGTAGGCGATACCGCAATCACCGCCACTCGGACTAAAGTGGGCGAGAAGCGCCCTGCGAATACTCGTGTTGCCAGCGTAACGCTGTTCCACTTCTGAGAGGCGGGCAAAGCAACCCGCCCAGCTTTGGTAGGGATCCTCGGAAGCCGATTGCGGGATAATCTGATCACCAATAAGAAGACGGGTAGAAATCTCCGCCTCATACGTGACATTGAGATAGGCAAACAAACTGGCAAAGTAAGCCTGCACATCGCCGACAGACCCCAGCGTTTGCACCAACTCATAATCGGTATCGATGGCTATGGTGGCGCCATACAACTGTCCAGCGCCTAGATTCGCCAATACTTCGAAGTCTAGAGACACCGTGCCGTACTGCGTATTGGTGTGCACCGCAAGCAGGTATTCGCCACTTTGATTCAATTCGCGAATGACACAGCTTTCCTGTGAGCCCGCCAGCAGAGGCGCGCATAAAAAGGTATCGGTGTCCGATTGCTCGCCATCCACCACATATAAATCGGCGTCACCAACACCTTGCAGGTCGACTCGAAAACCTTTGACGCCCTGCGGCACTTTGATGCGGTAGACATCCGGCTCACCGTCCACGCCACCCATCAGCTGAACCGATTGGCCCGGCTTGAGTTCGCGTACAGCGGTGCGCTGCGCTGCCAAACTAAAGGGCAATACGCTGCCGCTGGGACGGTATTTCGGCGCTATGACCGATGGATCAACATCAGGTCTGACCTCGTCATCCTCAAAAGGATTACCAAGAATGAGTTCTGGCGGTCGATCGAAGGCTCGGATTCGATCTTCTGAAACCTCCATCGCCAGTTCATACCTGGCACCTTGGTCCTGCCAACTGCCCTGAAGCCGGCCATCGGCTCTGCGAATCAGTATCGCAACGCCGTCAGCAGAAGTAGCACTCTCGCCGACAAAAACTCGAAGCGGCTCAAGTGCCTGACGCTCAAAGCCATCCTCGGTAGGCCTCAGTAACCTCGCATTTGGCGCGTACAGGTGCACCTCACGGAAAGTCAGTTCTAGATTCTGCTGCGAGGGCAAAGTGAGTCCCTCTAGCCGCCATCTGGACGCTCCGCCATTTAAAACTGTGTCGATCGCTGCACGCTCGTTGGCAGTATCGGGAAGTGCCGCCCATGCAAGCGGATCAAATAGTATGAAACAGAAAGCGATTAGAGCCCTGAACGCCCTACCGCCAAGTCGGACGAGAGCAGGCTCCGAGGCCGCCGCGCTAGAAATCACCCGCTGCCCGTCCCTGTGATGATTTGCATCCATGCAAACCTCCTATTTAGGCGCCAAAATTGCGCTTGAGGCCACCGGTCGGAAAAGATCAGTGGGCGGCGACTATCGAATCCAAACAATACACTGGATAATCGTCCACTTCAGCCGCATTTCTGCACCAATCTGCTTATGAACAGCTACCGCGTTGGCGGCGCCGTCCGCGACACCCTACTGGGCTACCCGCACCATGAAAATGACTGGGTGGTGGTCGGCAGCACGCCCGAAGAGATGATCTCTGCGGGATACACCCAGGTCGGTAGAGATTTCCCCGTTTTCCTGCACCCCGAATCAAAAGAGGAATACGCGCTGGC
>JBELDB010000103.1:0-5778 GCA_042094525.1 Congregibacter sp.
CACGCAACCATTCATCGACTTTATTTTCGATGCGATCAATCACCGCCATAAAAGCACTGCGGATGGCCGCCTCGTCACCCACTACTCTGGAAGGGTCGGGGAGACCCCAATGAATCTTCTCAACCTCTCCCATCCACAGTGGGCAAGCCTCCCCAGCTGCACTGTCGCAAACCGTAACCACCCGATCAGGGTCAAAGGCCTCGAGTTCATGCCAGGACTGGCTGCGCAAACCGGCAGTCTGATAACCGCGCTCTTCGAGATATCGCAGGGTCAGGGGATGCACTGCGTCAACCGGCGCGCTACCTGCGCTGGCCGCCTCCAGCAGGCCAGCACCGCGCTGCGAGGTGATGGCCTCGCAGAGAATGCTGCGGCAGCGGTTGTGGGTACAGACAAACAGCAATTTCACAGTGAGCTCCTAAGCAGAGCCCACCGAGAACGGGTCAAGCAGAATCGCTGATGTACAGGGATCGCTTGGGCTCTTTAAACACGCGCTCCATCATAGGCTCGAAAAATGACAGTTCGTAGCACTCGCCATCTGGGTCGAAAGCCGGGGCATCGTACTTCTCAATAAACTCCAACGTGCGCTCATAGTGCGGGTGGGCTTTGTACTGATCCCTGAGATCCCGATCGAGGCCCATAAAATGGAAAAAGTAGTACCCCTGAAAAATGCCATGGTGCTTGACCATCCAGTGGTTAGCCTCGCTCACGTAGGGCTCAAGCAGCACGGCTGCCACATCGGCATGATTGGCGGGGCCCAGCGTGTCGCCAATGTCGTGCAATAAAGCACACACCACATATTCTTCATCTTTCCCGTCATTGTGCGCCAGGGTCGCCGTCTGCAAGCTGTGAGTGAGCCGGTCTACCGCAAAACCACCACAATCCCCCTCCAGCAGCATCAGGTGCGCCTTCAGCCGCTTGCAGACATCACCCCTGAATTCAAAAAACTCGGCGCCGATGATTTCCCAGTCTTCCTGAGTGCCATCCTTCATATGGTGGAACTGGGCGCGCTTGGGCAGAGCCTGATTCATGGTGTGTCTCCTGTTCGCGGCGCTTGCCGCTTAACTGATGCATCTCTCATGCCAATGAGAATACTGCTGTGTTCAAGGGGCTTCAAGAACCACATTGGCGGTCCGCGCAGACGGTGAGCGTGGTCATTATGTGTTTTTCACGCATTAGCTAATCGCGACAAATGCGCTATAAAGGGTGCCCCCTGCGCCGACTTTTTGGCACATTACGTAGCCTTGCTGCCCGAGGGGCCCCTGTTATCAAGGATCGATGAAAAGGACAGAAACCATGAACAAATTGATTAGCGCTGCCAGCGCCACCCTATTACTGCTTAGCATCGGCTGCGCCTCGACTTCGGAGCCGCCTCCCAGCACGACCCCTGACGGGCTGGAGCTAGTGCGCAGCGAAAAACACAGCGCGGTGTACATGAAGCCCGACGCGCAACTCGACGTTTACGAGAAATTTGGGATTGTGCCCTGCCAGGTCGCTTTCCGAAAAAACTGGCAGCGAGACTACAACTCCGCTCATCGCAGCTCGACTCAACAGGTAAAGCAGCGTGACATGGACCGCATCAAAACGGAGCTTGGCGAAGAGTGCACCACCTTCTTCACCAACGCACTGAGCGAGGAGCCCGCCTACGATCTGGTGAGCGAGTGGCAGCAGGGAGAGGAAGTACTACTGGTATTCCCCAACATTGTGAACCTGGATATCACTAGCCCCGACCTCAACAGCCCCAGCATGACCCGCTCCTATTCCGCCTCAGCGGGCTCCATGACGCTGTATCTTGAGTTGATCGATGCGGAGACCTCTGAGGTCTTGGTGCGCGCCTATGACAGCAAAGCAGACCCGGAAACCTTCGTGAACTATGCCAACCGGATTACCAATCGGCAGGCCGCTGACCGCATGCTGAAGGACTGGGCAACGCGGTTGCGCGCGGCGATGGACCAGACCCTGCGAGCTTCTTCTGACGACATGTAAGCAAGGTCACGGGTGGTGAACCGAATCATTAAAGTCGCGATCATCCTCGTTGCGGTGGGGCTGATCGCGCTGGTACTGCTACCTCGATGGGCACCGGTACAGGCCGTCAGCTGGACCCCACCCCCCAACGCCGGACTGACCGGCGCCTTTGCTCCCAATCAGGCACTCTCTGCGCTCACTGAGATCCCGGTCGGCTTTGCACCCGAGCATGTAGCCTGCGACAACAACGGCACGCTCTTCACAAGTCTCGATGGCGGCGCCGTGCTCAAGAGTAATGGAGCTGGCGGATGGACCGCCCTTGGGAATACGAACGGGCGCCCGCTGGGATTGAGAGCAGACCAGCAAGGCGGGATCTGGATTGCAGACTCCATGGCCGGATTACTGCATATGGATCGCACCGGGCAGATCTCTGTGCTGGCCACGGACCACGCGGGCCAGCCGCTGCGGTTCGTCGACGATCTCGATGTCGATGAGCAAGGTGGCATCTGGTTCTCAGACGCCAGCGAGCGATTTGATTACATGCAGGTGGCGTTGGACTTCTTCGAGGGCAGCCGCACTGGCAGACTGTTGCGGTACGACCCTGAAACAGGACAGACCGAGGTCATGATGGATGGCCTGTTTTTCGCCAATGGCGTCACGCTGGGCCCTAACGAAGACTATGTGCTGGTTAACGAGACTGGCATGGGCCGTGTCCACCGTCTGTGGCTGAAGGGCGACAAAGCGGGACAGCGCGATATCTTTGTCGACGAGCTCCCGGGTACGCCAGACAACATTCGCTTTGATGGCGTGGACACCTTCTGGATCGCGATGCCGTCGCTTCGCGCCAGTCTCGACTCGCTGGCTAGCCTCCCGCGCCTACGCGCGGTGCTCTCGTATTTGCCGATTGCCGCGTTGGAGGCCGCAGCGCAACCCGCCAGCTTCGTCATTGGCGTCAATCTCGACGGCGAGGTGGTGCATAACCTGCAGGATCAAGACAACCCTTTTCACTACATCACTGGCGCCACGCCCTGCGGTGATGCGCTGTATCTGGGCAGCCTGCGAACCGAAGCGATTGGCGTTTTATCGCTGCCCTGACGTGAGAGTGACATGACCACAGAAAACTCGGCACAGATTGAATTCTGGAATGGCGAAACCGGGCAAAACTGGGTCACCCACGATGCGTTGATGGAAGACATGCTTCAGCCGCTCGGTGAGGCGGTAATGAGCGTCCTGGCGCCCATCGCAGGTGAGCGCGCACTCGATATTGGTTGCGGATGCGGTCACACCTCTGTGGCTCTTGCCACGCGGGTTGGCCCCGAGGGCGCCGTGACGGGCGTGGATGTCTCCGCACCCATGCTCAAAGTCGCCAAGACGCTTGCCGACACCGCCGGCGATGATGCAGCGCCCACGCTGTTTCTTGAGGCCGATGCACAGACTCATACTTTCCACGCACCGCATTATGATGTGGTGTTCTCGCGCTTCGGGGTCATGTTTTTTGAGGACCCCGTAGCTGCCTTTACCAATATTCGTAGCGCCATGAGTCCAGCAGGCCGGCTCGCCTTTTGCTGCTGGCAACCCCGCGCGGTGAACCCCTTTATGACCGTGCCGGCGATGGCAGCACTTGAGCTGTTACCAGCACCGCCCCAGCCACCCCCGAGAACACCCGGACCATTTGCCTTCGAAGAGGCCGATTATGTTGACGCCATTCTGCAAGAGGCGGGTTACCGCGATATCTGCATCTCACCTCTCAGCCAGTTGCTGGAGTTCGGACGTGGTCTGGCGCTGACCGAAATCGTAGAACGCCTAGTGCAAATCGGGCCGATTGCACAAATGATCCGCGATGCCCCTGCCGACCTGCAGCAACCGGTGCGGGATCGCGTGTCGGCTGCGATAGCGCCGTTCTATGACAGCAGGACGGGATTGGCGCTCGAGGGGCAATTCTGGACAGTCTCTGCCAAACGCTGAGCCCAGTACCGAGATTCCCATTCCACAGCTCTACCTGACGACACATATGGCATAATCCGTGCCAATTGAGCTGCGGCTCCCTCAGCATTTCTGAAACAGGACAACCCTATGGATACTCAATCCCTCTTCTCACTGGCCGGCCGCACCGCATTGGTCACCGGCGGCTCGCGCGGCATCGGCAAAATGATTGCCAGTGGCTTCATCGCTCAGGGTGCCAAGGTCTATATCTCCAGCCGTAAAGCAGACATCTGCGAGGCCGTCGCCGAAGAATTGGGGCCTAACTGTATCGCCGTACCACAAGACATCTCGACCGTGGACGGTTGCAAGGCACTGGCCGCCACAATGGCTGAGCATGAATCGGGCGTGGATATTCTGGTGAACAACGCGGGCGCTGCCTGGGGCGAATCCTTTGAGACCTTCCCCGAGGCGGGCTGGGACAAGGTCATGGACCTTAACGTGAAGTCGATCTTTTTCCTGACCCAGGCGATGCATGGTTTGCTTAAAGCCGGCGCATCGGATGAGCAGCCTGCTAAGGTCATCAATATCGCCTCCATCGACGGGCTTCGGCTTAACCCCTGGGAAACCTACAGCTATCAAGCTTCCAAAGCAGCGGTGATCAATCTGACCAAGCGGCTTGCTGCGCGGCTGGTGAAAGACGGTATTTTAGTTACCGGCATTGCGCCCGGCGCCTTCGCCTCGGAGATGAACAAGGCGGCACGGGATCTTGGCGATATCGTGGGTCAGCATGTTCCCGCAGGCCGCATTGGCAACGATGAAGACATGGCGGGCGTGGCCATCTATCTAGCGGCGCGCTCAGGCAACTATGTGGTGGGTGAAACTATTGCAGTGGATGGTGGCGTCGTGCACGCCTTCCTGACTGAAAGCTGGGAGGTCGACCCGGCTGGTGGTCACTGACCTGCCACAAAAAAAGCGAGCCTCGAGCTCGCTTTTTTATTGCTTCTTTTTCCCCCTGCGGTCGGGCCAGGCTCTGGGCAGTTACTCAGCGCGCTCGTAGAGGCTTTCCATCAACTGATCAATGGTGAAAGTGGCCGGGCGCTGCCGGGGCGGGTACACCTTCAAAGTCTCCAAAAAGCCCGTTAGCTCAACCCGGGCCATGGTCAAACGAGGCAGTGCAGTGCGCACCCACCAATCGTTGTAGGTATTCGAGTGCTCGTCTGCCCGCTCGAAGGGGTCGCGGCGCAAATGGAAGACCTTGGGAATACGCAATGTATCGAACTGCTCCCGCCAGACATCAAATTCTTTGGCGCGCTGTTCGGCGAATACCACTTTCCAGTCCCCTACCCGCATGGCGGTCAATAACCCGTCGTCGCTCCAATAATAAAAAGTGTTTCTGGGTCCGTGGTCCGCGTCGCCGGTAAGGTAAGGCAGAAAATCATAGCCATCCAAATGATTGTGGTAGTCACGGCCATTAATGTTCACACCTGCCTTTAGCTCGTCAGTCACTGTTGGGCGGCCCGCCGCTGACATCAGCGTGGGCACCCAGTCTTCGTGCGACATGATGTCGTTCAGGATCGTGCCCGCAGGGATTTTGCCCGGCCAACGAATCATGGCTGGTACCCGGAAGCCGCCTTCCCAGTTGGTGTTCTTTTCGCTTCTGAAGGGCGTGATCGCCGCATCGGGCCACGTATTGAAGTGCGGTCCGTTGTCGGTGCTGTAGAGAACAATCGTGTTGTCCGCAATACCCAGCTCGTCGAGCTGATCTAAAAGTCGGCCGACGAGATTGTCGTGGCCCACCATGGCATCGTTGTAAAAGCCCTGACCCGACAGCCCCTTTTCCTCTTCAGGCGTATGGGTCCAGAAATGCATCCGGGTCGAGTTGAACCAGACGAA
>JBELDB010000104.1:0-5777 GCA_042094525.1 Congregibacter sp.
GCCCAGCTGGTGTCGGTGAGGTCGTCGCTGAGACTTCGGTCTTTTGAGCGATGGCCGCCGCCAGCGCCGCCGCGTCCTGTTTCTCCGCCATGTTGTTCTCCATAACCTGCGCTACGACATTGGCGTTTTACGTGCTGCAGGAATTTACTATTCCAAGAGGTATGCACCTCATTACTGTCCACCCAGTACATCACAAATTCGGGGAGCAGGGCTCGGGCATCAGTTTCTTTGATGCCTGCCAACCGCAACGTCTCATACACTGATGCATCGGGCTGCCAGTTGCGAGGTATCCGCGTGGGTTCGGTACTGTGATGCATCTGGCTGGTGTGCTTGAGCCAACGCCGGCGCACATGTTCGACGAAGCGGCTATTGACCTCTCTTGGCGGTCCGCCACGCTCGCTCCAGTAGAGGATGAACTCTGCTCGTACCGACTCCGCAAACACAATATCGATGCCTGCTTGAGCCAAGATGTCGAGCGCGTCGTGGCTGGGTGTCCAGTCCCGCCCAAAAGGTGGCGGGGAGGTTATCTCAAATGCGTGCGCTGCCGGTTGCTTTGCTTGTTGCGCCTGGCTGTCGCGCCAGCACGTGAGTATATGTTGCCGAAACTGAGTGTCAGCCTCACTCCCTTGTGAGGGGAAAAACGCGTGTGTGGCGGCGTCAATGAACGATCTCGGGATCCCGTGATTGAGCACCAGTAGTTCCAATAACGCATCGCTGGGCTGCCAGTCATGATCCTCAAGCGGAGCGGGGGCGGTGCTTAAGCCTGTCTCCCCCTGTGCGCTCCCCACAATGTTCCCTACCGCACTCAGCAGGATTACTTCGGGGTCCTGACTCGTTTTCTGACTGATGATGCCTAGCGCCACCAGTTTAGTAATGAGTGTGGCAATGTGGTCTGGCGACCAAAATGACAAGGTCGCTTGCAGCGCCTTCATCGATAAGGGAACCCAATCGTCGGCGCCGCTCAGGTGGCTGGCAAGCGCCTGCAGTAAAACCGCTTCTTCCAAACCAATTGTCTCGGCAAGCTCTGGCGAGAAGGTCAATTGGCGGTCGGGAATGAGTGAAGCGGAAGGCATTTTGATGCGGACTGAGCGAAGCGGTCTGATAGGATACCCACTTACCTCCACCAATACAGCAATTACGATCAGTTTCCGGAGAGTTTCGCGTGGCGAAGGCAAAAACCGCATTTGTCTGCAATGACTGTGGGGCTGATTTTCCCAAGTGGCAGGGTCAGTGTGGTGAGTGCCATGCTTGGAACACCCTGTCGGAAATTCGCCTGAGTGCCCCGGCAAAAAAGGCTGCCAACGCGCGCTCAGCGGGTCGGGCAGGCTACGCGGGGTCGGCAGCCCCCGTGCAGCGCCTTGAAGATGTCGCGCTAGTGGATCTGCCTCGGGTGAGTTCGGGATTCGATGAATTTGATCGGGTTCTGGGCGGTGGGTTGGTGCCGGGCTCGAGCATTTTGATTGGCGGCCACCCGGGGGCAGGTAAGAGCACACTGCTACTGCAGGCGCTCTGTCAGCTCGCGGCCCATCATCCTGCGCTATATGTCACGGGAGAGGAGTCCCCCGAGCAAATTGCATTGCGCGCTAATCGCCTTGGCCTGCCCACTGATCAGTTGCAGTTGATGGCAGAGACCGATGTTGACGCAATTCTCACATCAGCCGAGTCATTGGCCCCAAAAATTCTCGTGGTGGACTCCATTCAGGTAGTGCACAGCGAGACACTGACCTCGGCGCCCGGGAGCGTGTCTCAAGTGCGCGACTGCGCCGCTCAACTGACACGCTATGCGAAGCAAACTGGCACTATATTAATTCTGGTGGGACACGTGACCAAAGACGGCAGTCTCGCAGGCCCGAAAGTGCTGGAGCATATGATCGATTGCTCGATTCTCCTCGAGGGCGACCACGACTCCCGTTACCGCACCCTGCGGGGGCAAAAGAATCGTTTTGGCGCTGTGAACGAGCTCGGTATTTTCGCCATGACGGATACCGGCATGCGCGAGGTCACCAACCCTTCTGCGATTTTCCTGGATCGCTCGGAGCACACCGCGCCGGGCACGACCGTGGTTGTCGTATGGGAAGGCACGCGCCCTTTGCTGGTCGAAATTCAAGCCCTCGTCGACGACAGCTCATTGGGTAACCCTCGGCGCGTGACGGTCGGGTTTGAGCAGAACCGTCTGGCAATGTTGCTCGCAGTGCTGCACCGGCATGGCGGGATTCAGGTAGGTGATCAAGATGTGTTTGCGAACGTCGTGGGCGGTGTGCGGGTCATGGAGACCTCGGCCGATTTGGCTCTGTTGTTGGCGGTGGTATCCAGCCTGCGAAGCCGGCCGCTCCCGAGAGACTGGGTTGTCTTTGGAGAGGTGGGGTTATCCGGCGAGATCCGACCGGTGGCCAGCGGACAGGAACGATTGGCCGAAGCGGCAAAGCACGGCTTTAAGCTGGCGATTGTGCCGAAGGGCAACGCGCCCAAAAAATCGATATCGGGCCTCAAGGTGGTCGCAGTGTCCCGCCTTTCTGAGGCGTTGGAGGCCTGTCAGTGAAAGACGCGCCGGAGGACCTCACCAAGATTTCCTCTGATCCGACCGAAGTATTTGTGACCGAGGTGGCGGGAAAAGTGCGGCGGGGCTCGTTGACCGCGGCTATGGACACCGAGCAGGTCGGTAACAATCTCGAGGTGCTCGTCGGCCGTGCGCGGGAAGAGGGGCTGCTGGTCCGCGATCGGTTTGTACTGCTGGACCAGCTTGGTGCGGGCGGCATGGGCACCGTTTTTACTGCCATCGACTTGCGGCGGGCGGAGGCCGACGACCCCAATAGTCGTGTGGCGATCAAATTCCTGAGTTCGGCGTTCAGCGAGCATCCAGATGCGCTGGTGTCTTTGCAGCGCGAGGCGCGCAAAACCCAGCAGCTGGCTCATCCTAACGTGGTGACCGTTTATGACTTTGATCGAGACGGTGATCGTGTGTTCATGACGATGGAACTGCTCGACGGTGAGCCACTGTCTCGTCTGGACCGCTTGGAGCAGCGCCTCAACAAATCCTTTGACCGGTCCGATCTGGTCCGCCAGTTTGCTGAAGGGTTGGCTTATGCCCACAGCCAAGGGGTAGTGCACTGTGATCTAAAGCCCGACAACGTGTTTGTTACGACATCTGGCCGGGTCAAAGTATTGGATTTTGGGATCGCCCGACTCACTCAGGAGGCGGAGCAGGCGGATCAGTACGACGCCGGCCGTCTGGGTGCACTCACCAGACGTTTCGCCTCGGTCGAGATGCTTTTGGGCAATACCGAACCGCACCCGGCAGACGATGTGTATGCACTGGGACTCATTGGCTGGTGGTTGTTCTCGGGTGAGCATGCCTACGGCGGCACTTCGGCGGATGAGGCGATGGCGCAGAGTCTTGCTCCGGCCGGTACGTCTCAGGAGTGGCGGGAGCGAGAGAGAAAAGCGTTATTACGTGCAGTTCGCCTCACCCGCGAGGCGCGGCAGAGCGACGCCGGTCAGTTTTTGGCCATGTTTCAGGGCACTGCCCAACGCAACCGCCTGTTAGCGGGCTTGGCCTTGCTACTGATTTTGGTGACGGGTGGCTGGTTGTATCAGGCGCTTGCCCCGACGGGCCCCGAGGTCCCCTTTGCGCAACTGCCACCGGAAACACAGCAGGCCTTCACCGAGAGCCTCGCACAGGGTTATGCGCACCTTGAAATCAGCGATATCGATGGCGCGTTGCGCTATTTCGACGCCGCCTGGTTGCTTCATCCTTGGAACGCGGAAGCCGTCGATGCGCTGGATGCGCTGGTAGATCGTGTGACCGTGCTGTTCGCCGATGCCCGCAGCCCTGAGATGGCAACACTGCTCAAACCCTCTCTGGAAGCCATGCGCAGCAACCCCTACCTGGCTGATCAAGACGACTTGAACCAGCTCTCAGACGCCCTTTCAAAGTTATAGTTTGCACAGTAGCGCGGTCGATCAGGAAGTCGTATGCTCAAGGTCGGGCGTTCAAAAAGGTAGGGAAAACCATGCCCAAAGGATGGAATCGTGCTGTACTAGTGGCTGCCCTTGCAGTGGGCATTGTCACCACTCTCAGACCGCTTGCTGAGCAGCAGAGTGCTGCTGACGCAGAGGCCGCCAAGTTTTATATCGTAGATTGCCTATTGCCCGGTCAGGTGCGTCGTGTGGGTAACACCACGTATATGACTCCCCGTCGACCGATTCGCACCACTGCGCAGGACTGCGCCATTCGGGGTGGCGAATATACGGAATGGGATCGTGCCGATTATCAAAGCGCACTGACTGTGTGGCTCGACGCTGCCTCAACGGGGGACGCTCAGGCCATGAACTATGTGGGTGAGATATTTGAGCAAGGTCTTGGCCGGGATCCTGACTATGTCATGGCTAAGTACTGGTATGAGAGGGCCGTCGCGGCAGACTTCAAGCCCGCTATGGTGAACCTCGCGAGTCTCTATGACACCGGTCGCGGGGTGGACCGGGATGCCGTAATGGCAATCAATCTTTACCGGCAGGCGTGGGGTATTCCAGAGGGTGAGGCATTGCTTACCCAAACCGTCTCAGATGCCGCCTCTGCAGAAGCGGAGTCGGCACTCGCGGCGGTGCGAGCGGAGAATGAGCAGTTGGTGGCAGCGGCGGAAGCAGCGCGAGAGGCGTTGCAGAGTGAGAGTGACAGGGCCTCAGCCCTCGCTGCCAGAGCCGAAAACGCCGAGGCTGAACGCGATTCTTTGGCGGCGCGTTTCGAGGACGCGCCGGTCAATGCGGCGGGCGAGGTGCTACCAGTTGTTGCTTCACTGGGAAGCGCGAGTCCGGTCTCCCAATCTGGTCGTGATTATGGGCGCTACTTTGCACTGGTGATTGGTAACTCCGAGCATCAATTTCTCTCAGAGCTGTCCAGCGCCAAGAATGACGCGCGACGGGTGAGCGAGGTGCTGGTTGATCGATATGGTTTTGAAGTAACCCGTATCGACAATGCCGACAACATCAGTGTGTTGGCTGCCCTTAATCAGTTACACGAGACTTTAGGGCCCAATGACAACCTGCTCATTTATTACGCTGGCTATGGCAATGAGCGCATCGATGAGCAAATGCAGATCGGCTACTGGTTACCGGTTAACGCGCAGCGCCCTCCCATCGATACCTACTGGGTGCCCGTGGGCCAGATCGGCGCGCATTTGGCCCGCTTGCCGGCGCGGCGTGTGCTGGTGATTGCAGATTCCTCTTTTTCCGGGCTCCTCGCCGACACGCCAACGTTCTTCCTGGCTGTATCGCCCGACCTGTTTACCAGTGAACGCTATCTCGATATTCGTCACGAGAACCGGTCGCGGCTTTTGATCAGCTCCGGGCAGGACTACCCGCTACCTGATCAGTCCGGAGACCAGTCTATTTTTGCTGATGCGGTGTTGGATGCGCTGGAGGAAAACGACGCAATTCTGCCCGCACCCGCGCTTTTTCTGGCGGTGCGAGATCAGCTAGACCCCGGCACGCTGGACGTGCAGTTCAAGGCCATCAAGGGAGCAGGGGATGCAGTAGGGGATTTTTACTTTGTTCCGCGCAAATAGTTTTTTGGCGGCACTCTGCGCTCTGATGCTGAGCGCGTCAGTTAATGGCCAATCCATAGGCATTGGCGGGATGAAGGTATCCGTTCAGGGGTCCGGCTCAGTCACCATTGACCAGCCCGGCGAGCCGCTTGAGCAGTGCACTGCACAATACCCCTCCGGATGCTGGACAATCGACATCCCTAATGATCCGTCTGACGTCTTCACATTTACCGCCGT
>JBELDB010000105.1:0-5741 GCA_042094525.1 Congregibacter sp.
TCAGTTGCCCGCATCGGCTGCGCGCCTTTGAAGAGGCGCTCGAATACATCACCGGCCATTCCGATGTCTGGGTCACCACCGGCAGAGAGATTGCCGAGTATTCACTCTCCCATCTTCAGGAGCAGATCGGTGGCAGTTTGGGGCAGTCGACATGAGTAACGAGTTGCTTGACTACCCGCAACGCCACTATGGCATGGACCACGATCGCTATGAGTGGTCGATGTTGCAGGACCGCAAGCCGGTCACCTGGCCGGGCGGCAAACCGTTGGCACTGTGGATTAATATTTCCCTGCAGCACTTTCCGTTATCGGGTGAAAAGCCTGTGGTCGCGCCACCGGGCGCACTGACCATGCCCTACCCCGATCTTCGCCACTACACGCTGAGGGATTACGGTAACCGGGTAGGTATTTATCGCCTGCTCAGGCTCATGGCCGAGTACGAGGCGATTCCGTCTCTGGCCATTTCAGGGGCACTTGCTGAGCGCTACCCGCAGTTGCTGGCGCGTCTGGCCCAAACGCCTTATGAATGGTTGGGCCATGGATGGAACATGCTCTGCATGCACGCCGGTGAGGTGGATGCCGATACCGAGGCCGGATGGATCGCTGACTCGCGCCAGGCGCTTGAGCAATTTACCGATCAACCCATTAAAGGCTGGTTAAGCCCCGGACGGATTCAGACAGCCAACACGCCAGAGCTGTTGGTGAAAAATGGCTTCACCTATCAGTGCGACTGGGTGAACGATGAGCTGCCCTACACCTTCAAAACCACTGAGGGCGACATGACTTGTCTGCCCTCGTGCCTCGAGCTTGATGATGTGTTTGTGCTGACCCAAAACTTGCACAGCGAGGACAGCTTCGCTCAGCAGGTGATTGACGCGGCGGATCTACTGATCGGCGAGGGCCGCGAGCAGGGTGGTCGGATGCTGGCTCTGAATCTTCATCCGTGGCTGGTGGGTCAGCCGCACCGCGTTCGCACTGTGCGGGAAATCCTTGAGGCACTGTTGGTAGCGCGCGGCGAGGCGATATGGCATGCCTCGCCGACTTCGATTATCGAGGCAGCGTCAGCCTGATCGGAATTAAACCGCCTTAGTCGCGCCAAAGAACGCCACAGACGCGATCGTGATCCAATAGAAGTAGGCAAGCCGTTTGCCAAGCGCGAGACTCTTCTCTAACTGGTTCTCGGCCTCCTGATTCGGCCCATCGGCCAGCACGCGAAACAGCGTGGTCCACTCCCTCATGATGAAGCGCAGTTTCAAACCAATCATCAGCGTCACGCTATAGAGCAGAATCTTGATCGAAAACCAGTACTGCATCGGCCCGACATTGAACGGCCCATAACCCAGTAATGAGCTGATCGAGGTAATCACCATTACCGGGATCAAGACAAAGCGTACCCGCTCATCCCACAGTGTGAGCTGAATCCCTCGGTCGGTCTCTCGGTAGACATAAGCTGAGATGCACAAGGCTAGCCAGCCGATCGCGAGCACCCATACCGCCACAAGGAAGTTGCCCCCATAAGGCTGCACACCCCAGAGGTAGCCCATATGCAAGCCAAGCGGGAGGAGGCTGATGATGCCTATTCGCGCCAGGATGTCGATGTTGTATGCCGTCTGCATGTGTCGGCGCCGCTCTTCCATCGACAGGTCGCGATTAATGACGTGGGTCGAGGTGTTGAAAACGCCCCATTCGCCGCCCAGCCAATAGACCATGGCGATAATGTGTAGCCACCGCAATACGGCCAGTTCTGTAATGCCCATGGTTCTGCCCCCACAGAATAAAGATATATCATTATACCAAAAGCAAAGGGCAACTGGGGTCGTATCACTCGGTTTTAGTGGCGCAGGCAGTGAACACATCCTGCTGTCTAATGCCTAATACGCCTATTTTGATATATCATTAGGTGTTATCAGCTCAGATCGGAGCACAGAGAGGTCGACATGGAAGAAGTTTTCAGCCCTCACCTTATCGGACAAATTTCGAAAGAATCGCCAACACCTCTCTATCACCAGCTGTTTTCGTTACTGAAATCACGAATCTTGGACGGCACGCTCGCATTGGGTCTGCGGCTGCCCCCCGAAGAGCAGCTAGCCGACCTGTTCAGTGTCTCGCGCATCACTGCCAAGCGCGCGATGGACGATCTGGCGACTGAGGGCCTGGTCGAACGCCGACGCGGGCGCGGCACCCATGTGATTTACCAGTACTCGCCAAAGCCCGTTCAAGCCCCTCTCACCGGGATGCTTCAGGAGATAGAAAGTATGGCGCGGAATTCATCCGCGCACATTCTTGATTACGGTATGCGAGTGCCCCCCCAGGCCGTTCGGGAGGAGCTGCGGTTGGCAGATGGAGACACCGCACTGCACCTACTGCGGGTCCGCGAGCGGGACGGGATGAAGTTCGGGCACTACACCAGTTGGACAGCCGGTGTGGAGATGCCCACCGATCCTGCAATTTTTGAGAACACTCCCAGGCTTAGCTACTTTCGGCAGCAAGGTCTCGAGGTCAGCCACGTGACGCAAACGCTCTCGGCGGTGTCGGCCGATGCTGCGGTTGCCAGTGCCTTGGGCGTCAGTGAGGGAGCCCCTTTATTGAGCCTGACGCGGCGGTCTTACCAGAAGGCGGGTGCGGGTGAGGAGCAGATTTTGGATTTCCTGATCGTTCTCTATAATCCCGAGCAATTTCAGTACTCGATGGATCTCACCCTCCAATAGCGGTCAGAGGAGCCCAGCTTTTTTGAGTCTTTCGATCACCGCTGACTGCTGTGACATGAAGTGTTGCCGATCTGGCACCACTGTCTCGCCCTCAGCGCCAAGCAGGTTGTCTTCCGGATAGAAAAGCTCCTGTTCGTAGGTGGAGCGGAATAGTGACAGCCGCTGGCGGGCTAGCAAGTTGGTCATGGCAGGTTTACTGCGCGCTTCGCGCAGGCGTTCAATATCGATAAGCGCGTGTCCCACCATCGACTCGCCTGTGTACGCTTCTGTCATCACCTGTCCCTTGAAGTCGACGATCTGCGAGTGACCCTGAGTCGAGTTTTGCGGCACCGGTGAATGGTGGATCGCCGAGGTATTGCTGGAGATGACGTAACACATGTTCTCGTAGGCCCGCGCGCACTTGGCGATATTTTTTGGCGTAGGACGCGGACTACCCACCTCGCTCGAGGAGTGCAGGATCACCTCTGCGCCACGCGTGGCCAGTGCGCGGCTCACTTCTGGATACAAGATTTCCTCTGACGCGACGCAGGCCAGCCTCCCCAAGGGGGTGTCCGCTACAGGGAAGAGACCCTCGTCTCCATACACGTCGCGATACTGTGACAGCACATCGTGTGGTGTAGGGGCGAACATCGAGATCAGGCGGCGATAGCGGAGGATAACTTCGCCTTCATCACTGATGATAAAACTGGTTTGAAAGTAGAGATCGGGGAAGTGCGGATCGAGCTCGTAGGCATTGCCCGATAAATAGACACCACGACTGCGGGCAATCTCACCCATGCGTTCATATTCGGGCCCATCCATTGCGATACAGGCTTTGGTCCGCCAGTCGGAAATCGATTCACCCATGGGGAAGCTGGTCAGGAAATATTCCGGTAGAACCACCAATCGCAGCGTGTCGCCACTGAATGTGCCGATGAAACCCTTGCTTCCCGCAATCAGTTGGTCGACACGATCGAGTGTGCTCGCCATGGCCTGCTCGACCGCCGCGCGATCGGCAAGACCGTTCACAGCATGGCAGTCCATTTGTAGCGCGAGTGCGGAATACGGTGTCATGGTGGTTTACTCCAGCGGTGTTTGTTGCAGACCGTCTACCAGCATGACGCGAAATTCGCCGGTACCGGCTCGCAAAGGCTTTGCCGCCTCGTAGGCGTCGCTGTACCAAAAGGCTTTGGCCTGCTCTGCTGAAGGCCAGCGGTGCATCACCAGCCTCGTTGCTCCCCAATCACCTTCAAGCGGTGTCTGCTCGCCGCCGAGCACCAGGTACTCACCGCCAAATTCCGCCACGATGTCGGGAACAACTTTTGCGTAGGCACCGAACTTTTCCGGGTCGTGGAGGACAGCTTCAACGATGATGTAGGCGGTCATGGGCGCACCTTGCCTGCTTGGGCTCAGCCATTATTTTTATGCGTCTGAATATAGCACGCCCGTGCAAGGTCTCTATGGAAGGCCTAGATGCCACCGGGCGCTCAGGACAGACCGAGCGTCCCCGGATTCATAATCCCTTCGGGATCGAGTGCCGTCTTGATACCCGTGACGAGGTCCAGTGCCGGCGCCTTCAGCGCGCTGCGGTAGTGGTAAGCCTTGCCCAACTGCATGTGGCTTGCTCCCTCCGCGGACAGCACATCAACCACCTCACTTTTGACTTTATAGACCGCGTCCCACGCGTCAGGGACGGCATCAAACTGATTGAGTCGCGCAAGGTGGTCCGGCTCGAGGCTGTGCTTGTGTAGCGCATTCAGTTCGTCGGGCCAAAAGAAAACGGGCTCGAGCACGGTGATCTGCTCACTGACGACGGCGATCAAATAGCCCGTCTCTATGTTGAACTGCTCCAGCGTGTCGCGGTTGCGCTCATACACCGCCTCCACCTCGGCCAGCACCGCCTCGCCGCGCGAGTGAGGTACCAGACCATGCACGGGTAGCCAGCGCTCACCTTCTGCGCCGACCATGTTATTCACCGGGCCGAAGGGATTGGCGGCCAGTATCCTCGGGATGCTATCGGGCAGCTCCTTGCCGCCTTCTGCTGAACAAATTTCACGAATCCGCTTGGCCTGATGTTCGGCCTCCGCTTCTGTTCGGCCTTCACTGATCGTGAACATGGCCCACTCAACATCGTCCATGAAGCGTCTGCCAGAGAGCGCGATCTTGGCTCCCTGTTTGATCTTATTCACGATGCCTGACTCGCTCTGCAGTACGCCTGAAAGCTGCTGGGCATCGGCCGCGAGGCTGGCGCGCTTCATGCGCTGATGCTGCAGGTAGGGGTCGAATCCAAAGCACTCGGTGGTCAGGGACTCGCGCGAGATTTGGGCCATGGCGCGCAGCATGGGACCCGACTCGTCAAAGGCAAAGCTGGTATAGCCCTTGGCCCCGGCAAGCGGCAGCAGTGGCAGTGTGGCGCGGACCTTAATGCCGAGCGCGCCGCAGTCCCCGAGGAACAAACCCGTCAGGTCGGGGCCAAAGTGTCGCGTGAAAGGCGCTGCGTGCTGCTGACTGGCGGAACCCGTCTCGAGGAGATCGCCCTTGCCGGTGACAACACTGACCGAAAGGACATTGTCAGCGGCGGTGCCACGTTGGCCGCTACCCCAAAAAATGCTGTTCTGGGATAGACCACCTCCGACAGTCGCGTAGCGTCCTGACAATGTGCCCCAATAAGCAGTGCGGACACCCAGCGGTGCAAGGTGCTCATAGAGTTTTTGCCAGCTGCACCCGGCTTCGACCGTCACGTAGCGATCTTCGAGATTGACCTCAACAATGGCATCCATGCTGGCCATATCGATCAATACGCTGTCGGGCGCGGTGGCGAGGTAACCACTCGTATAGCTCATACCGCCACCACGGGTGACAATGGGTGTTCCGCGCTCTAGACAGGCACGGACCAGGGCCTGGACTTCATCGATACTGCGCGGTCGCACAACCGCACAGATGGGCGGCCCCACAGTGAAGACATCTTGCGAGTACAGCGTGATCTGCTCGGGATCCGTAGTGATGATCTCGGCAGGCAGTAATTGGGTGATGGTGGATACCACTGCGTTCATTC
>JBELDB010000106.1:0-5735 GCA_042094525.1 Congregibacter sp.
GTGCTCGAGGATGTTGAGCTCGCTTATCAGAACCTTGACTCAGTCGAGCTGGGAGTCACAACCGTTGATCATTACTTCGGCACGCTGGGCGGAATTAGTCGCGCAGTGCAGCGAGCTCGCGGCGAGCGCGTGCCGGTGTACATCGCAGACCACACAGCGGGTGGCTCAGGTCGTGTGCGAACACTGAATGAGCAAGTCGCTCTCGAGACGAGAACGCGTCTGCTCAATCCGAAATGGTATGAATCGATGCTGGACCACGGTTACGAGGGTGTGCGGCAGATCGAGGCGCATATCACCAACACCATGGGCTGGTCAGCCACCACAGGCGATGTTGCCCCCTGGGTTTACAAGCAACTATCCGAGACATTTGTGCTGGATGAGGACATGCGTCGTCGTCTGGCAGAGCTCAATCCGGTTTCGGCCGCTCGCATGGCAAACCGGCTCATAGAAGCACAAGAAAGAGAGTACTGGGGGGCCGATGAAGCAAGCATCGATGCCCTGAAACGGGCAGGAGAAGACCTTGAGGACTTCCTCGAAGGTGTCACAGGAGAGGTGGCAGCATGAATTCACCGAATCAACACATTCCGGTCAGTAACATTGATCCGGGCAAGAACGTCGGCGATGGGGAGGGCAGCGTTCAGGTCCACCTCGAAGAGGACCTGATGCAGACCAGTGCCAAGGTCTTTGCTGTCTACGGGAAGGGCGGTATTGGCAAGAGCACCACCTCGTCGAACCTGTCGGTCGCGTTTTCAAAGCTGGGTAAGCGCGTGATTCAGATCGGCTGTGACCCAAAGCACGATTCGACCTTCACACTCACCAAGGCACTCATGCCGACGGTGATCGATGTGCTGGAGTCGGTTGAGTTTCACGCCGAAGAACTGCGTCCGGAGGACTATGTTTACGAGGGTTATAACGGAGTAATGTGCGTTGAAGCGGGTGGACCGCCTGCTGGCACCGGCTGCGGTGGCTACGTAGTAGGGCAGACGGTAAAGCTCCTGAAACAGCACCACCTTCTCGATGACTCCGACGTCGTGATCTTCGATGTTTTGGGCGACGTGGTATGCGGGGGTTTTGCGTCACCGCTTCAACATGCTGAGCGCGCCTTGGTGGTCACCGCCAATGATTTTGATTCAATTTTTGCCATGAACCGGATCGCAGCAGCGATCAAGGCAAAATCCAAGAACTATGCGGTGCGATTGGGCGGCGTGATCGCGAATCGAAGCGCCGACACGGATGAGATAGACCGCTTCAATGAAGCCGTGGGCTTGAAGCGGCTGGCACATTTCCCAGACCTCGATGTGATTCGGCGGAGCCGTTTGAAAAAGTCGACGCTCTTTGAATTGGATGATTCACCAGAACTGAAGTCAGTTTGTGATGAGTATCTGCAGCTTGCCGAACAATTATGGGCGGGTACTGATCCACTGCCCTGTGAGCCGATGAAAGACCGCGACCTGTTTGACTTCTTGGGATTTGATTGATGGCATCAGTGAGTTATCAAACGCGCCGGGATGAGATCGAAACCTATTTCGATCGCACTGCTGCCGATGCCTGGGCAGCGCTCACGTCTGATGCACCCGTCAGCCGCATCAGGCGCACGGTGCGCCGGGGCCGCGACGCGATGCGCGAGACGCTGATGAGCTGGTTGCCCGAGGACCTCACGGGTAGCACCCTCATTGATGCCGGATGCGGCACAGGCACGTTGGCAATTGAAGCGGCGCAACGCGGCGCCGAGGTGGTCGCGGTTGACCTGTCGCCCACTTTGGTCAACTTGGCGCGGGAAAGGCTGCGTGATCTGAATCAGAGGCTCGACGTCACGTTTCTGGTTGGCGATATGCGGGATATGGATCTGGGGTGTTTCGATTATGCCGTCGCGATGGATTCTCTGATTCATTACGACGTGGCCGATGGCGTGCAGACTCTCGAGGCCATGGCCGAGCAGATTAATCGCAAAATGGTGTTCACGTTTGCACCGAAGACGCCGCTTCTGGCATTGATGCATGCAACTGGACGCCTATTTCCTCGTGGTGACAGAGCGCCATCGATTGAGCCAGTGTCGCCGCGGCGTCTCGAGCAGCATTTGCAAAACGCCGGCCTGATGGAGAGGTGGGCGGCCGGTCGTTCGCATCGTGTTGATGTGGGTTTTTATAAATCCCATGCCATGGAGTTAACGCGCCGATGACCCGATCTGCCAGCATTGCAGGGACTCGCCCAGCGGGCTTCGGGCACCGCTGGCTTCCTTTTGCTGATGCTGCGTCGGCAGACCTGTCTTTGGGCAGGCTGTTGCGGTTGTCACTGTTCCAGCTCTCGACCGGAATGGCTATCGTGCTGCTCACTGGCACTCTGAATCGCGTAATGGTTGTAGAGCTGGGTCAGCCCGCAATATGGGTATCACTGATGCTGGCAATACCGCTGTTAATGGCACCTGCTCGAGCGCTGATTGGATACCGTTCCGATTATCATCGGTCCTACTTGGGCTGGCGTCGCATCCCATACCTTTGGTCTGGCACCATGATGCAGTTTGGTGGCCTCGCCTTTATGCCGTTCGCATTGATCCTGATGACGGAGTCTCACTCCGGTCCGGCGTTTCTTGGCCCAGCTGCCGCGATGGGCGCCTTTTTATTGACCGGTCTGGGCATGCATGTGGCGCAGACGGCCGGACTCGCACTCGCGACTGATCTGGCCACGGAAGACACCCGTCCTCGCGTGGTGGCGCTGCTCTATCTGATGCTGTTGATCGGCATGATTGGAAGTGCGCTCATATTCGCGGCATTGCTGAATGACTTTGGCTACGTAAGGTTGATTCAGGTGATCCAAAGCGCTGCAGTGATCACACTGGTGCTCAATGTCGTCGCGATGTTGAAACAGGAAACGCGGCGACCCGACCTCACCGATCACAAGCTGACGCGACCTACATTTGGCCATGCGTGGCGGGACTTTATTGCTTTGCCACAGGCGCGCCGGCTGCTGTGGGCCCTCGGTCTGGGCACCATGGGATTCACCATGCAGGACATTTTGCTCGAGCCCTACGGAGCTCAGGTGCTGGGCTTGTCTGTGAGTGACACCACCTTGCTCACGGCAATGTTCGCTGGCGGCATGATCTTGGCACTTATTATGAGCTCACGTCGGCTGGGCAAGGGCTCAGATCCAATTAGAACTGCATCGATGGGCATCCTGATTGGCATCGCGGCGTTTGCGGCAGTCATTTTCAGTGCGCCATTGCAGGCTCCGGTGCTGTTTCAGATTGGCGCGGCCTTGATTGGTTTGGGTAATGGTTTATTTGCGGTCGGCATGCTGACAGCCGCCATGGTTTTTGGTGGCGACAAGATGGCAGGGCTGACGCTGGGTGCTTGGGGGGCGGTACAAGCGGCCGCTGCCGGAGTGGCCATGTTTTCTGGGGGCGCAATCCGCGACTTGGTCACGGGTTGGGCGGATGCGGGACTGTTGGGTGTCGCACTGCAATCACCCGCTTCAGGTTATGGAGCGGTGTATCACATCGAGATTGCCTTGTTGTTTGTGGCGCTCGCGGCAATGGGTCGGCTGGTAAGGCGACCCGGCGAAGTGGGCGAGAACAACGAGCGTCTTGGTTTAGCGGATTTTCCGAATTAAGGACCACATTGGGAGGGCCTAATTATGGGTACTGGTGCAATTACTGAATACGTGGACGTGGCGCAGATTGCGCTCTACGCGTTCTGGATTCTGTTCTTTATTCTCGTGGGGTATCTGCACCGCGAAGGCAAGCGTGAGGGTTGGCCCTTGCAAATGTCTTCCGGTGAGCTCCGAACGGGTGTCGGTGGTATGCCACCCCCCAAAACCTATCGCCTGGCGCATGGTCAGGGCGAACGGGTTAAGCCTGGCCCGGAGCCAGCACAATATGAGGTGAATGCCACGCCGATCTACGACGCCAGCGGAGCACCGATGCACCCTAACGGCGACCCGATGGTGGATGGTGTTGGTGCTGCAGCATGGGCCACCCGCCCGGAAAGACCTGATCTGACGGTCGATGGGCGCCCCAGAATTGTGCCCTTGCGCGTCGATAGTGAGCATAGTGTGAACAGCGGTGATCCCGATCCGCGCGGCCAGGCAGTCTATGGTTGTGATGGAAAGCAGGGCGCCACCGTGGTGGATTTGTGGGTGGATCGCGCTGAGCCGCACTTCCGCTACGCTGAGTTGGACGCAGGTGGACGACGTATTTTGCTACCCATGACGTTGGCGATGGTGTCCGCGGACGGCACTGTGAACGTGAAATCAATTCGTTCTGATCAGTTTGCTCAGGTACCTGGGCTGTCGAATCCTGATCAGGTGACCTTGCAGGAAGAGGACCGTATTACTGCTTTCTATGGTGGTGGCCACCTCTACGCCATGCCAATGCGTTCGGAACCATTGATATGGGTATGACTGAATACGAAGACGAGCCCGTAGAAGGCTTGCCCGAGCACCTGCCCGAGGGGGAAACCATGGTTTGGCAGGGTCGGCCCACCGCCGCAGCGATGGGGAAGCGGGTGTTCTACATCCGACATCTGACGCTGTACTTTGGGCTGCTCATCGCAGGGCATACCGTCTATCGATTGATGGAAGGGGTCTCTGCGGCGCAGGTCATGGGAACTCTGGTATGGCAAGCGGGTTTAGCTGCCACCGTTTTGGTGTTGCTGACCTGGCTCGCCCGAGCGTATGCGAAGTCAATCCTCTATACCCTAACCAGTGAGCGGCTGGTGATTCGTTCGGGCGTGGCGTTGCCCATGATGGCCAACATCCCCATTGAGCAGATTACCGCGGCGGACATGCGTATCTACCGAGATGGCACCGGCGATATTCTGCTGAAGCCCGTGGCCGATCGAAAGCTGTATTGGGTGTTGTTATGGCCCAACGTGTCGGCCTGGTACTCGCGCCCGGTGAGGCCTCATCTCAGAGGGTTGGCGGATCCCCAACGAGCGGCAGACGCGTTCGCTTCTGTGGCTAGCCAGCACTATCAGGTGACGGCAGGGGAGCAAACAGCTGTGCCCGTGCGGGTACATACGGGGGGTGACCCGCTGCCGGTGGGTTGAACAAATTGGTAGGGGGGCAGATGCAGCCGAGGCGAACACTCGGACACCCAATGGTCTGGGTGGTTCTTGGCATGGCATTGCTGTGGGCGTGGGGGGTATCCAGAGAGGATGCTCACTACGCGCCACCGCAGCAGCAGGACTCCCTACCTGTTTCCTCTGCAGACTTACTATTTGCCGATGGACCACGCGGTCGCATCGACGTTTTGAATGCGCGAACGCAAACGACCCTGGCAGTGTATGAGTCGGGCGAAGGCAGTTTTCTTCGCGGTATTCTGAGAAGCCTTGTCCGTGAGCGGAGCGTCAGAGATCTCGACCCCGGCGGGGCGTTCAATCTTGCGTTATTAGATAATGGGAGTCTGGTCATATCAGATCCTGAAACCGGTTATTGGATGGCGCTCGAAGCCTTTGGGGTCGACAACAGAAAGCTGTTTGCCGACATCCTCGAGCAGGCTGTGGCAAACGACATCGCGGTAGCTGGGAAGACACCATGATTTGGTTGGCTTTGGGGGTAGCTGTGCTGCTGTGGTGGTTGATGACCGGCCTAGCACTGATGAGCGTGCATCAACCCCGGGCGCTAAAGCAGCCCATTTTTTTGCTATCCACTATTCTCGCGACGGCGGCAGTATGGGGGGTCGAGCCCAATGCTGCGAGCCACACCACGCTGGCCACCATAAGCGGATTTGCCATGGGCCT
>JBELDB010000107.1:0-5623 GCA_042094525.1 Congregibacter sp.
GGCGCAAACCGATGCTTTGGAAGACGCGCTGGATTATGCGGCGATTTCCCAGCGCGTCATCGCGGTGTGTAACCAATCCCGGTTTCAGTTGCTCGAGGCGCTGAGCGATTACCTCGCAAGGGTATTGCTAAAGGAGTACCCCGTTACCCGTGTGCGACTGACCATCACCAAACCCGGCGCGGTGACGGAGGCCGACGCAGTGGGTGTTGCAATTGAGCGGGATAAAGCCAGTACTTAAACACCGCATTGCAGTCGGTTGGCAATGGACCCTATAGGCAACCTTGGCTGCCTCCGCCGGACCTCGGCCGAGAGACAAATTTACTATACCGCCAATAACGATCACCGATCTGACCCGCGGGCTTCGGGCGCAAGCGAAGCGACTGATGAGACTCAAGCGAAACGACGCAAAACATAAGTTCTGCCGAACGTCAGCTCGGAGCGGTTTCACGGCGGTGCGACAAGACCACGCCAACGCCCCGCGTCGGGCCAGCACTTTGGCGATTACGGGCGGTCACGGAAATCGCATTCCTGAGATCCCGCAGAGTGCTTTTAATTGGCCAAGTCGCGCCTAGCGGACCAGCGCCTAACCTAGCACCTTGGCTATCGCTTCGATTTGTGCGGCCTGAATCGCCGCGCCCAAGGCAGGCCCCTCGAGCGCCTGTTCCGCAAAGTCCGCGGCTTTGATTCCCGCTGAAGCAGCGCGGGCGTCGTGCAAGCACCGGGTGGCGGCCTGCGCCTCGGGTGTCTGTTGCTCAAGGGCGTTGAGCGTCTCGCAAAATCCCGTGAACGGCTCCTCGCGGCGCAATGCATCAAGCGCTTTTAATAAGGTCATGCAGGCCTCAGCGTCCTTTAACGCTGTTTTTACTTTGGGGCGCCAGCCACTCATCCGCGCGGCCAGAGCAGTAAATGCGTTGGGTGCTTTTAGTCGCTCGCTGAGCGCGGTGGCGCGCGTCTCCGGTAAATCAGCGAGCAGCGCGGCCCAACGGCAATCCGCGCGCGGTGTGTGTGGCGCGGCTCGAGATAATGCCGCTATCCCTTGCGAGACTGCTAGCTCGGGCGCCAACACTGCCAGCGCGCCACAATCCTCGAGCGCTTGCCAGTACACCGAGGGGCTCTGCTCTAAGAGCGCCTTCTCCGTCTCGATCCACACGCGCTCGACGGATAAATGGGGCAACTCGTCCGCCGCGACAATCTCTTGCATCAGCGATAGCGTCTCTGGCGCAACCGTAAAGCTGAGGTGGTGATAGCGCGCGGCAAAGCGCGCCACGCGCAACACGCGGAGCGGGTCCTCAACAAAGTGCGCCGATACATGGCGCAGCACTTTATTGGCCAGATCTGCTTGGCCACCGAAGGGGTCGATAACCTCGCCGGCATCGTCCATCGCCATGGCATTGATGGTGAGGTCGCGGCGCTCAAGGTCTTCCTCGAGCGTCACCGACGGGTCCGCGTGGACCACAAAGCCATGGTAGCCCGGGCCGGACTTTCGTTCAGTGCGCGCGAGTGCGTATTCTTCTTTGGAGTCCGGATGCAAGAACACCGGGAAGTCGCGGCCCACTTGCGTAAAACCCTCGGCGATCATTTGCTCAGGGGTGCTACCGACCACCACCCAGTCGGTTTCAACAAACGGGTAGTCCAGCAGTGTGTCGCGAACGGCGCCGCCAACGCGGAAGGCGGCTGGGGTGTCTCGCGTCATACTGTCCTCCACGGTTTGTTGTCAGGCGCCTCGATTTCGCGTTTCTTCATCGCTTGGGATCGAAGGTGCAGATTACTTAGTCCACTCTTATCCCGGTCAGTCGCTCGCAACATTTGCCCTGCATTGTATTGGCTTTTGTTCCGTCGGCTTAGATGTTATTTTCCGAATGCTGGCATCCAAAAATGGAGTTTTGACATGCTACCGCGCTTTTCAATAGTGTTGCATCGTATCTGGGTCATGTTGAGACGCGTCCTTGCGCCAGCAGTAGCGGTTTCCCTCGCGTTATTTGCGGTTTCCTCGCTTGCGGCCAAAGTCGATCAAGCGGTGCTGAGTAGTGTGAACAATGGCGGCACAATCAGGGCGATTGTGGAACTGGATGTAGCGGTGCAGCGAGAGCGGGGTTTAACGCGCGCCCAGTTGGTTTCCCAGCGGCAGCAGATTGCCAGTGCTCAAGCTCAGGTGAGGCAGGCTCTGGCGGCGGTCGGGTCGCCAGCTGACAAAGCGTTTAGCACAACGCCGGGCATTGCACTCCGTGTAGATGCGAATATTCTTCAGGCCCTGCAAAACTCCCCGCTCGTCAAACGTATCTACGAAGACCGGCTATCAACCATTTCGTTGAACGAATCAAATGAGGTCATTGAGGCGAACCTGATGTGGGCCGGCGTTCCGCCGGTAACGGGCGCAGGGTACGCCGTAGCCGTGCTTGATACGGGCGTCGATAAAAACCACGGTTTTTTTAATGATAGCAACGGTGCGGCCGTTGTCGCCGAGTACTGTGCCTCAACGAGTTTCAACGATGGAACAGAGCAAGTCACCTCGAGCTTTTGCCCGGGAGGAGTGGCAACGAGTAGTGGCTCGGGGAGCGGCCTCAACTGTGATCCAACTATTGCGGGGTGCGACCACGGTACGCACGTGGCGGGTATCGTTGCGGGTCGGCCGACATCAACATCGGTCGGCACATTGAGCGGGGTAGCGCCCGGCGCCGGGATCATAGCGGCACAGGTGTTCTCTGCAGTGAACACTGAAACGATTTGCGGGCCAAGCAATGCTCCCTGCGCCCTGTCGTTTAGCAGCGATCAGACCCTCGCCTTGGAGCACGTGCTTTCCCTCAATGAGTCAGAGGGCGGCTCGCTCAAGGTGGCTGCTGTCAATATGAGCCTTGGGGGTGGGCAGTACTTCAGCCACTGCGATGGCAATGACGCGGCATTTTTGGGTGTGCTCAATAATTTGTTGGACGCAGGGATTGCTGTGGCAATCGCGACGGGCAATAACGGCTGGGATGACTCTATCTCGAGTCCAGCCTGCTTCAGTCCTGCCGTATCAGTGGGTAGTACAACCAAAGCGGATGGGATCTCCTATTTCTCAAATGTCGCAAGCGGATTGGTCGATCTTGCGGCGCCTGGTTCGTCTATCGCATCGGCTGTACTCAGCAATAACTACGCCTATAAAAACGGCACCTCAATGGCGACGCCCCACGTGGCTGGCGCCTGGGCCTTGATGCGCCAAGCCCTGGATCAAACCGAGGCCACATCAGTCGCGACCATCCTTGATTTGCTCCAGAACAACGGCACCGTCATAAGCCAGCGTGAAAGCGGCGCCGACGCAGGCTCCAGTGTAAAAAGGATCAATATCGCGCAGTCTGCTCAGCCCACTACAACGCGCAATCTTTTGGTTGACCTCACCGGTATAGGCAACGGATCAGTTAGCAGCTCACCAGCAGGTATTAACTGCCCTGGCACCAGTTGTCAGCAAGCCTTTGACATCGGCACCGTCGTGTCTTTAACAGCAACGGCGGACGTCGATAACGAGTTCACCGCATGGGGGGGTGACTGTGCAGCCTCAGGGTCACAGCTCACTTGCCAGGTCACCATAGATTCCACCAAGACCGTAACCGCTGAATTCTTTGACCCTGGCGCAATCATAGAACTGCAGAGCGGGGTCCCGGAGGGCCCCATTAGCGGCTCGACCGGGAGCTATCAGGAATTTTATATCTCGGTGCCGCAAGGCACAGGGCGCTTGGAGGTCGCCTTAGCAGTAGATACCGGCGACCCTGATATTTTTGTCAGTGGCACATTTCCGCCCAGTGATTCTCCCGTATGCACATCGGAGAACGCTCCTCCTGATGACGAGCTGTGCACGATCACGGACCCGTCGGAGACAGGTTATTACATTAGCGTTTATGGTTATGAGGACTTCACAGGCGCGGTACTGACGGCGACCAACGTGACCACTTTCGAGGTGACGCCATCCGCCGATGTTAACGGGTCAATCAGCCCAAGCTTTGCGCAAACAGTGGCGGAAGGCGAGACCGCATCTTTCTCACTCATCCCCGATTCCGGCTTCAGGGTCGCGTCCGTCGCGGGCAGCTGCCCTTCAGGCACGCTATCGGCCACTACTTATACCACAGGGTCAATCGTCGCTCACTGCACAGTTGAAGCGTCTTTTGAGGTCGACCCGACAATACCCTTAGCCCCGACGCTGAACTCGATTACGCCGGGTAATGGGAGTTTGACGGTATCGTTCAGTCCTAATTCGGGTGGTCCGACGGCGGACTCTTATGCCGCGACGTGCGTTCCGGCGCAGTCTCTTGAAACGACCGCAGATGTCATGATGGCAGTGGAAGATCACTCTGAGTGGCACCGATTGGATGCGTTCAAGACCGGTGGTCATCGCTGCGGCGCTGATGAGATACAAGCGCGGCACCAACTGCTGAGGCTGACCCCGCCTGCGGCAAGCACAGCGGACTGCAGTCTTTACAACACGACTATCACTGGCGAGTACGACCCGCTGGACTCGGGGGCTTATGTGATCCCGGTTTACTGGCATGTGATCTCTACGAGTGGTGGCACGGGTAATGTGACCGATGCCAACATCAACGCCCAGATGGCCGTGCTCAACGAGGACTATGCGGCGATCTTCGATACCACAGTTCAGTTTGAGCTCGTGGGTATTACGCGTACTGTCAACGACGGCTGGTTTACGGACTCACCTTCGGATGAAGCGGCCTATAAGTCAGCGCTGGGGATCGACCCCTCGCGTTACCTGAACATTTATACTAACGATGCCGAGGGCTACTTGGGCTACGCGACTTTTCCTGCAGAAAGTGCCGGGGACACTTTGGACGGCGTGGTCATGAACTGGGCTTATGTAGGTGGCCGCAACTTGCCCGGCGCATCTCCCTATGATCTGGGCCGCACGCTGGTTCATGAGGTGGGTCACTACCTGGGGCTGTGGCATACCTTCCAGGGTAATGGGGGGCAGTGCGCCAATACCTTTACCTCGGGCGATTACATTGTCGACACCTGGCCACACAACTCACCTGATTACGGTACGAGTGGCACCTCTGTTTGTGGCGGTGTGACGGACATCGAAAACTTCATGAATTACTCCGACGACATCGCGATGGTCGAGTTCACGCCGGAGCAATCCAATCGGATGATCTGCAGCTTGATCAATTATCGTCCTCAGCTTTATTCGATCGAGAGCACAGGGTTCACGGCAACCGGGCCCAGCTCTCCGCTGACGGTGACGGGCCTGACTAATGGCACTCAGTACAGCTGTTCTGTTACCGCTCAGAACGCCTCGGGTGCTGAATCAGAGGCGTCCTCGTCGGTTGTCGGCATACCCAGACAGCCTACTTTGCCTGGCACTCCGGCGATTTCGCAGAGTGATGTGGATGATGGCGAGATCTACTTGTATGTCAGTGTTGACGACGGAGGTACACAGGTCCTCGAATACGAGGCTTCCTGCACGGATGGTGTGAACACATTCTACGGGTATGGCAGCCGCTCCCCTGTCACCGTGCCTGGGCTGACCAATGGCACGGCGTATCAGTGCAATGTCAGGGTGCGCAATGCGCTGGGTTGGAGTGGCTACTCGTCCTTTACTGCGCCGATTACACCAGAAGAGGTCATCAGCTCGGGCCTGCCG
>JBELDB010000108.1:0-1216 GCA_042094525.1 Congregibacter sp.
CGGTATTACGCATGCCTGCGGCAATCCCTGCCATCGTCACCATCAACGCCTGCTGGATGTCGGTCTTACTCTCGGCGCGCACTCGGCGCAGAAGCTCAGCCTGGAGCAGATTGAGCGGCGCCGTGTAGATGTTGCGCAAACCAATCGACTGCTGTGCCCAAAGATCGTGCGCGAGCAATTCGTTGCTGCCAAGGATCGTCAACAGGGTTCGAGTATCCTGCTGCAGTTGACTGCGCAACCGCTCACCAACCGAGGCCAAATCAGGCTCGACGAGCAACTGGTCATAGTGTGCTGACAGCGTGTGGTCAGATTTTGCAAAGACCATCTCGAGCATGGACAACCGAGTACGAAAAAACGGCCACTCCTGAATCATATCCTGCAGGAGCCGCAGTTTGCCTTCATCCAAGACCACCTGTAACGCCTCCCCCGCCCCCAACCAAGCCGGGAGCATCAGGCGATTTTGCGTCCATGCAAAAATCCAGGGGATCGCCCGCAGACTCTCTATCCCTCCGTCTGATTTGCGGCGTGCCGGTCGCGAGCCCAAAGGCAAAGCGGCCAGTTCCTGCTCGGGCGTCGCCTGCCTGAAAAAGGGCACAAACTGAGCGTCCTCGCGAACCCAACGGCGGTAGACCTCACAGGACTGTGTTGCAAGTTGATCCATTAGGGCACGCCAGCTGTCGCTGGGCTCAGGTGGCGGCAACAGGTTGGCCTGCAGGATCGCACTCGCATACTGACCCAGGGTATTGACCGCCAGCGATGTCATGCCTAGCTTGGTGCGAATCATTTCCCCCTGCTCAGTCACTCGCAAACCGTGAGCCAATGTGCCGGGCGGCTGTGAAAGAAGCGCCTGATGTGCAGGCGCACCGCCACGGCCGACCGTGCCACCGCGACCATGAAATAACGTCAGCGCGACACCGTGTCGCGCACAAGTTGCCACCAACGCCTCTTGAGCTCGATATTGCGCCCACCCTGCGGCCAGCATCCCGGCATCCTTTGCGCTGTCGGAATAACCGATCATCACCATGATTTTCTTATCTATCCGCGCGCGGTAAGCGGGGTCTTCCAATAGAGCGTTCACCACCGGAGAGGCATTATCCAAATCCGCCAAGGTTTCAAAAAGCGGGACCACTTGCATTCGCTCAGAGCACCCCGTTGACTTGAGAAGCAATTGCACCGCCAAGACGTCTGACGGTGTCGATGCCATCGAAATCACATA
>JBELDB010000108.1:1316-5556 GCA_042094525.1 Congregibacter sp.
GCTGCTCTCGCAGTGTTGTCAGTAACGGTTTCAGAATAGCGCGGTAGGGTTCACGGGCGCCGGGCACCTGCTCCCTCAGTTGGGCGCTTGCTGTGATAGCAGAGAGCTCCTCGTGAAGAAGCGCGACGTCGTGACTGAATAACTCACAGGCCTGCCATTGCGCTAACAGGAGCACCTCGCGCGTGACGGCGCTGGTGACATTGGGGTTGCCATCACGATCCCCTCCAATCCAACTGGAGATTTGGATCGGCGACCAATCGGATGATGGGAGATCCAGCGAATACGTCTCACAGACGTGGTCTACCTGACGGAGGAATTGTGGGATGGCATCCCACAACGAATTCTCAATCACGGCAAAACCCCAGCGAGCTTCATCTACCGGCGTGGGACGCTCTTTTCTGAAATCTTCGGTGTGCCAAATCTGCGAGATTAATTCCGCGATGCGTCTCTGTGTCTGCTGCCTGGAAATGTCAGTTAAAGCAGCGCTGTCGAGCGCTGCAAGACAATCGTTCAGCGCACGATGTTTGTGAATCAGGGTTCTGCGGGTGATCTCAGTGGGGTGAGCCGTCAACACCAGGTCGATGTGCAGGGCCTCAATCGCATCCTGAATGTCGGTATCTTTTGCGTTGGTCTCCAGCACCCGCAAGGTTTTCTGTAGGGTGGCGCTGGCGGAAAAATGAGACTCATTGTGAGCCGACGTGGTGTGCTGTTGATCCGCAATGTTGGCGAGGTTCAGGAACTGACTGAATGCCCTCGCAATAATCAGGAACTCCTGCTCCTCCAACGAGGCCAGAAGCTGATCCAATGCCTCCCACGTATCACTATCTTGTGCTTCTTTGGAACTGAGGCGTATCTGTTCGACTCGCTCGAACAACGCCTCGCCCGCATTATCCCGGATGATTTTGCCTAACATGTCACCCAGCAGACGCACGTGTGCGCGCAGCGGAGCGGTGTCTACCGCCTCGGCCATCTTTTTTCCTCAGGTTGTTACAGGAATCGGGCGTCAGTCCCCAGAGGGAAAGCGCGTCGACTTCAAACTGTCTTTAATGCGCGCGAGGTGGGGCAATATGCTCTCCCCCCGACGCAAGGTCATACCGGTGGCCAAAACGTCTAACACCGCGAGTTGAACGATGCGGGAGGTCATGGGTAAGTACTCTTCCGTATTTTCTGACACGCTCAGACCGATACTGAGGTGGCTTGCCTCCGCCAGCGGAGATCCCTCTGCTGTCAGCGACACCACCGTGGCCTCTGTCGTGCGGGCCAGGTCCGCTGTCTCTACCAAGATCTCGGTGCGCCCCGTATGGGAAATAAAGAAAAAGACGTCACCAGCGTCACCGCCTGCCGCAAGCATGCGGTGCACCAACGGGTCCGTGCAGGTCGTTACCGGCACTTTGAAGCGAAAAAACTTGTGCTCAGCATCCTGAGCCACCGCCGCAGACGTACCCAAACCCAAAAAATAGATGTGTCTTGCCTGTGCAAGACAGTCAACCGCGCGCTCGATCGCCTCGAGGGGTAGCTGGTCCCGGGCCAGAATCAAGGCGGTGATGGTGTTATCAAAGAGTTTCCTTGGGTACGTCTCAATATCATCGCCCATTTCTACGGCACGGCTGATGTACCGCACGCCCGACACAAGGGATCGCGCAAGTCTTAATTTGAAATCCGGGAATCCGGTTGCACCAAACCGCTTACAGAAACGGTTTACGCTAGGCTCACTCACATTAGCCGCTGCCGCGAGCACTGCAATGCTTGAACGGGTCGCCGCTTCAGGATCTTCCAGAATCGCGTTGGCGACTTTGGTTTCAGATTTGTTCAAATCCGGCAATGCCGCATTGAGCTCTGAGAGTAGATTAGGTTCCTGATTCATAGCTTTCGACGACCTACAGGCTCCTTCATGCTCACTTTCCGGCCTCATGGCCACCGCTGGGCGGTCAGGCGTCACCGCCGCACAATCAGGCGAGTCTACCGCGTTGCTTTGTAATAAAACACAAATAAAGTCCGCTTTATCGCATTTTTGTGGTGCTTTATGTAATAAAACAACACTATACAGTCGTTGAAGAAAGCGGTGAGAAGGTCGCGCGGGTCGTTGTGGCGCCCGCCACCGCGAATCTTATTGACAGGGGGAACTGACGCGATGATCAACGTGGCAATTAACGGATACGGGCGGATAGGCCGCAATGTATTGCGCGCCTTGTACGAACGACCTGAGCTGAGCGAAAAAATTCAGATTGTTGCGATCAATGATCTCGGCTCCGCTCAGATGAACGCGCATCTCACACAATTTGACACCACCCACGGCCGGTTTAATCAGCCCGTCTCGATAGACCAACAAGATTTGGTGATCGGGTCTGACCACATACGCCTGTTATCTGAGCGGGACCCAGCACGATTACCGTGGGCGGAACTCTCAGTGGACATCGTTTTCGAATGCACCGGGCTCTTTACCGACCGCGCGGCGGCGCGACAACACCTTACCGCCGGCGCTAAACGGGTTCTGGTATCTGCCCCTGGAAAGCATATGGATGCGACCGTGGTATACGGCATCAATCACAATAAGCTGACTGAGCTAGATGTGATCGTGTCCAACGCCTCGTGCACCACTAACTGCCTCGCACCTATTGCCAAGCCTCTGCATGAATCTGTCGGTATTGAGCAGGGCCTGATGACAACCATCCACGCCTATACCAACGACCAGAGCCTTTCAGATGTAGCGCATAGCGACCCGTACCGGGCACGTGCCGCCGCACACAGCATGATTCCCACCAAAACCGGCGCAGCGGCCGCGATTGGCTTGGTGATGCCCGAGCTCAAGGGAAAGCTGGACGGACTTGCCATCCGCGTGCCGACTCTGAACGTCTCCCTGGTCGACCTAACCTTTACCGCGTCTCGCAGTACATCCGTCGACGAGATTAACGCCATCATGCTGCGGGCCGCCGAGACAGATGGCAGTGGCGTGTTGGGTTTCAACACACAGCCATTGGTGTCAATCGATTTCAATCACAACAGCTACTCCAGCAATTTCGACGCCAATCACACAAGGGTGCAGGACAGGCTGGTCAAAGTATTGGCTTGGTATGACAACGAGTGGGGGTTCTCGAATCGCATGCTGGACACAGGCTTGGCGATTGGCTCCACTCTGGCGAAACAGGATTTGGGTGTCGCTGCTTAAGCGATCCCCTTAACAGTGAGTACTTTGGGGGCACTGCCCCCTTTTTTTGCCTGCCACTTTTTGCCCGCCACTCGAGCCATGGCAAGTGAGACAACGTCTACCCTAAGGCGCCCACCAACAATCGAACCCCTCGGGACCGAGAAATGCTGAGATCGGGTAGCGCATCTCATCGTCGCTTTTCATCGCCAGTTCTAGCACTGCTTTTTTATTCTCGCCCACAATGTGGATGACGGCTTGCTCAGTGTCCTGCAATCGCTGCTTGGACATCGTCACTCTCTGATGTGGCGCATTATCAGGGCGGGTAATCAGCGCTTCCTGAGTCGTTGTCAGACCTTCTCTCAGGGCTGCCGCACACGGAAACAGGGATGCCGTATGCGCATCCTCACCCATGCCCAAGAGCACCATATCAAACTTAGGTAACGTGCCGAGCAGAGTGGCTACCGCTGATATGTTCGCGATTTCATTGTCTGGCGTCGGAAGGAGAGACACGAATTGGGCCTGATGCGCTTTTCCGGTGAGCAATGTTTCCCGGACCAACCGCTCATTGCTGTCTTCATGGTCGACTGGCACCCAACGTTCATCCGCCAAGAGCACCACGACACGGCTCCAATCGACATCAGAATCCGCCAGGATCGAAAATAGATTTACCGGCGTACTGCCGCCCGACACCACGAGATGAGCCGCGCCGCGCTGGGCGATACCCTGTTGCAGACTCGATACGACACGAACGGCGAGCGCCTGATCCAAGGTCTCTCGGTCCGCAAATGCCTGCCACTCAGACATTCCAGCTGCGGCCGTCACGGTCTATGAGCAATTCCGATTTGCTGGGACCCCAGCTTCCCGCCTGATAGGCGTTTACCGTTACACCACACTGCTCACAAGCACTGATCAGTTGGTCGCACCAACGCCAGCTTTCCTCGATCTCCTCGCGACCCACAAAAAGCGATGGGTCGCCATTAATGGCATCGAGAAATAGCCGCTCGTATGCATCCGGGATCCGGTCAATATCACCGTCCTCACGAAAATCAAAATTCAAGGTGTGGGTTTGCAGTGACAACTTGTCGCGCAGGCTTT
>JBELDB010000109.1:0-5473 GCA_042094525.1 Congregibacter sp.
CGCAGAACGTCTGTCATCGCCTCAGCCGTCGAACCATAGGGGTAATACCGACATCCCCCCAGAGCAGGGCCTAGCGCTGTATTGTGAATTGCAATAATCGCGCTTAGGCCGGTCGCTTGATCATTAACGCAGGTGACGGATTCGTGCCCATCGAATTCGGAATGCTCGAGAAAATTCATCATGCCTCCTTGGCAAGGTACTGCTCCGTGTTGATCTCGGTGAATGGCAGCAGCTTGTCGCTGAGCTGTTGTCGCAAGGTCGTCCGTCTGGCGCGCACAATGTGGCGGTTCTGGTCGCGGACAGGGCCGAATCCGCGCAGCTGTTTTGGCAGTTCAGCTAGTGCCAGGGCAGTCGCGTAGTGTGTTTCGTCGAGGTGCTGCACCAGTAGCGCGAGGTCTGACCGGTATAAAGCGAGGTCAGACAGCGCATCGCGTCGATCTCGCGTCCACGTGAACGGATCAAGCGGCGTATTACGGAGTTTGCGCAGTGCACTGAGCACTTTGAAGACGGGCATAACCCACGCACCAAAGGTCTGTTTGGCGACCCGACCATGGGGAGTCTTTGGCTTGCTGATGACCGGCGGCGCCAGGTGAAACTGTAATTGATAGCCCGGCTCAAACTGAGCATCGAGTTGTGCCTTGAAGGCGCCACTTGTATAGAGGCGGGCGACCTCGTATTCGTCTTTAATTGCCATTAACCGATAAAGTTGCTCTGCCACTCGATGGGTTGCCGAGCCCTCCTGCTCTGCCATCGCATCAGCGGTGCGGATCGCCACAACGTCGGCGCGATAGCGATTCGCAAATACCGTTGACTGGTAATCGACCAAGCGTGAAGCGCGATCCTCAATCAGAGCGTCGAGATCAAAATCAACTGAGTTTCCCTCTTCGTCTTCCACGCGGCTCATTGGCAGCATGCTCAAGACTTTCTCGGGCCACACCGCATAGCGCCGGCCGAGCAGGAAGGCTTGTTGATTCCCCTCCACGGCAACGCCATTGAGGGCAATCGCGGCTTCTAGCGCCTCTGCGCTAACAGGCACCTTGCCGTGCTGGAAGGCAATGCCGAGCAAAAACAAATTCACAAACAGTGTGTCGCCCAGCAGTGCCTCGGCAATGCGGCTGGCATCGACGAACACGGTGCTGTCGCTACCGGTTTGGCTCTGAATATAGGCGCGCATGTCCCCCGTGGGCAATTTGGCGTCAGGATCGTGTAAGAAGCCTGCAGTGGGTTGCTCAGCGTCATTCACAATGGCGGTCGTGCGGCCCTCCGCGGTTTTGCCCATGGTGTCATATCCGGTGGTCACCACTAGGTCGCAGCCAATGAGCAGGTCTGCTTCTCCCGCCGGCACCCGCACCGCTCTGATGCTGTCCTGATCCTGAGCGATGCGCACATGGCTCACCACAGCGCCAAACTTTTGCGCCAGGCCCGTTTGATTCAGCGTGGCGCACCCTTTGCCTTCAATGTGTGCAGCCATCGCAATGAGTGCAGTCACGGTCAATACCCCGGTACCGCCAACGCCCGCCACAACGGTATTCCAGGGCTGCTCGAGGGACAGTGGTGGTACTGCAGGCAAAGGATCAAAAGCGGCGCACTCGCTCGCACTGCCCGCCGGGTTTTTGAGCTCTGCGTTCAGCACTGACACAAAGCTCGGGCAGAAGCCTTTGACGCAGCTGTAGTCGAGGTTGCAGGCGTGTTGGTTGATCTGTCGCTTACGCCCCAGCGCCGTATTTTTAGGCATGATCGACAGACAGTTGGATTGCACACCGCAGTCGCCGCAGCCCTCACATACCGCCTCATTGATCATGATCCTGCGTGCAATATCCGCCCCCGCAGTTTTCTTTCGCTTGCGTCTTTTCTCGGCGGCGCAGGGCTGCTGATAAATCAGTACCGAGCACCCTTTGTATTCGCGGAGCGATCGTTGCAGCGCGTCGAGCTCATCCCGATGGTGCAGGCTGTATCCCTCAACATCATCAAATTGATGCCGAAATACCTCAGGGTGGTCGGATACCAATGCGATCCGCTTGACGCCCTCACCACTGAGTTGACCAATCAAATGATCAACTGTCAGAGCACCATCAATCGGCTGTCCGCCGGTCATGGCTACCGCTTCATTAAAGAGGATCTTGTAGGTGATGGGGTTGCCCGCGGCGACTGCAGCACGGATAGCCAATATGCCAGAGTGAAAATAGGTGCCGTCACCGAGGTTCTGAAACACATGATTCGTATCAGTAAACGGGGCTTGCCCTATCCAGGTTGCGCCCTCTCCTCCCATTTGGGTAAACGTGCGGGTGTCTCGGTCCTCCATCCAGGTCGCCATATAATGGCAGCCAATGCCTCCCAGAGCGTGGCTGCCCTCGGGGACTTTGGTCGAGGTATTGTGTGGGCAGCCCGAACAGAAGTGCGGCGTGCGTACCGGCTGACTGTTCACATTAGCGAGTGCGTTTTCTTTTTTCTCAATCCATGCAACGCGTGACTCGAGCTCCTCGCTAGTAAAGAAGCGCTTTAAGCGGCTAGCAATGGCTAGCGCCACCATCGCGGGCGTCAGCTCACCGGTGTTGGGAACCAGGTCGGCGCCGCGTTCATCGAACTCGCCTACCACTCGGGGTCTTGCTGCAACCGGGTAGTTGTACAACTGGGAAGTCAGCTGGTCTTCGATGATGGAGCGCTTCTCCTCGACAACCAGTATTTCCTCAAGGCCCTCGGCGAATTGATGCGTGCCTTCGGGTTCGAGTGGCCACGGCATGCCGACTTTAAATACGCGCAGGCCAATGGCGGCGGCTAACTGGGCATCGATGCCCATGTCGTCCAGCGCCTGCATAACATCAAGGTAGGCCTTGCCGGAGGTAATGATGCCCAGTCGCGGCTGCGGACTGTCCAGTACAATGCGGTCCAGCTGGTTGACTCGCGCGAATTCACGCGCCGCATAAATTTTAAACTTGTTAAGACGCCTTTCCTGGTCAAGAGGGTTGTCAGGCCAGCGGGCGTGAACGCCACCGTCGGGTAGTGCGAAGCTGTCAGGCATCACAATACTGACCCGAGTCGGGTCGATATCAGCAGAAATGGCGGAATCCATATTCTCGGTGATGGCTTTGAGCCCCACCCAGCAACCGCAGTAGCGCGACAGCTCCCAGCCATAAAGCCCGAGATCCAGTACTTCTTGCACATTAGCGGGCGCCAGCACCGGGATCGAGGCGCCCATGAACATGTGCTCAGATTGGTGTGGGAGGGTTGATGACTTACAGGCGTGGTCGTCGCCCGCTACCGCAAGCACCCCGCCATGCCGGCTGGTGCCAAACGCATTGGCGTGTTTGAACACGTCCATGCTGCGATCAACACCTGGACCTTTACCGTACCAAAGACCAAAAACGCCGTCGTAGCGCGCCCCCGGGTAAAGCTGGGTCTGCTGACTCCCCCAAACGGCTGTTGCGGCCAGATCTTCGTTGATGCCGGGTTCAAAATGAACGTGGTGCCTTTCGAGGTGGGGCTTGGCTTTCCACATCGCCTGATCCACCCCGCCCAGCGGGCTGCCGCGGTAACCAGAGACAAAACCGGCTGTATGCAGCCCTTTGGCGGCGTCGCGCTGATGTTGCAGCATGGGCAGGCGCACCAATGCCTCGATGCCCGTCATGTAGGCCCGCGTCTGATCCAGTGCATATTTGTCGTCGAGTGATACCCGGCGGAGTAACGGTGGATTCACGTGGCCCATTGCGCCCTCCGAGAGGTGCCAAGATGAATGAGCATTGTGCGGTTACGTGGCAGAAAAACTTATGCTTTTGCTGGGCTTGCGATGGCAATAATGAAATAATATTGCCAATATAATTTAAATATTGGAATATTTATTCATGAATATGCATCAAGTTGATTTAAAGATCCTCACCGTACTGCAGCGCAATGCCGATATTTCAACGTCTGATCTCGCAGAGCAGGTGCATTTATCCCAGTCCCCCTGCTGGCGCCGGGTCAATAAGCTCGAGGAGGCGGGGATTATTACTCGTCGCGTGGCACTGCTGAATCGCGCAAAGCTGGGGCTGGGCGTGGTGGTATTTGCGACGGTTAATCTCAATCAGGTCGGCAAACAAAACCTGCTGGCCTTTGAAGAGAGTGTGGAAGGCCATTCTGAGGTGGTCGAGTGTTACACGATGACCGGCATCTGGGATTACATGCTCAAAATCATCTGTCGCGATATTGGTCATTACGAAGACTTCGTTCGGAACACCCTGTCCTCATCAGATTTGATCCGTGAACTGCATTCGCATATTGCCGTGACAGAAATCAAGAACACAACGGAGCTGCCAATATAGCCAAAGTGTTACCTTCAGTTGTGAACGCATCCTATTGCCCAGTTCTAATGGCAGCGAAAAGGTGGAGATAGAACCGATGGAAAAGCATGACTCCCTGAGTGCCTTGGAAGCCATTCACGCTAAACGAGGATATCTGCTTCCTCACCACGGCCTCATGGCAATTTCGACACCCCATCTACTGGAGCGCTACGACTCACTCTACTCCGCGCTTGCACTAGAGGAGCGACATCTGAGCCGCCACGCCCACGAGTTTGTCTGGCTGGGGGTATTGATCAGTTGCGAGGAGTCCTTGGGAAGCCATCACGTAAAACGTTTCGTGGATGCCGGGGGCGATGCCGCACATCTTGGTCTCGCCACTGCGATCAGCGCGATGGCTAAAGGCAGCGAGGGCTACCTCTTCGTTGAAGACCACTGGGTGCCCCACCTCCCCACCGTCAACCCGCGCGAGCAATACCTCGCCGCGTTTGAGCAGGTGATCGGCCCGATCGCCCCCACTCTGGCACACATTACGGCCTGCGCGGTGCATACCTGCTCGGGTAATTGGCGTGGTCTCAAGTGGCAAATTGAGGCCGCTTATCAGGCCGGAGTTGATGAATTGGAATTGGCTGAAGCACTCTCGCTCGCCATGTTTCCCGGCAGCGTGCCCTACTACGTGCGCGCCGCAGAGGTCTGGCGACAGCTGATTGTCGAGGACGCCGTGCCGGCGAGCGATCTGTTCAAGCAGTGGGCGAAGGTCAGCGGACAGGGTGGCTACGATGAGGCGTCGGGGGTCAGAGGGTGAACAACCCGAACCTTCCACCTATAATTTGGTAATTCCGAAAATTTAGAGAGGCCATTATGTCGCGAGTGATTGTCGCAGGAATCGTTGAGTTCCCTCCTGAGGTGCGCGATGAAGCCCTGATCAAAGGTAAGGCCCTCATCGACGGCGCTTACACCGAAAAGGGTTGCATCCATTATCTCTGGACGGCTGACCTCAACCACCCCGGTCGCGTGGTCGTTTACGAAGAGTGGGAGAGCGGGGCTGATCTCGAAGCCCACCTGCAGGGGGACTGGTATCGCAACATGTTTGGCCACCTAGCTGGTTTCAACATCATCAGCGCCGAGACCAACAAATTTCGTGTAACAACCAAAGAGCCGGTCTACGGAGAAGACGGCGTGGCAACAGGCTATTTTTC
>JBELDB010000110.1:0-5394 GCA_042094525.1 Congregibacter sp.
AGATCATGGAAGGGGACGATATCCCCGATCTAGGCGAACGGCTAGACGCCCTCCTGGATTTTCAGCTGGGCCGAGGCGTCACGCAGCGGCAAAAGATGTCCGTGTGGTTCGCCTACTATGGCGAGGCGGGCGCACGGCCGGTCTATCAGAAGATCGTGTCAACAGTAGACAGGTTGGCTGCCCAAAAGCTGGAAACTTTGTTCACCGACATTATTCGCGAGGGCGATTACCAAGGCGTTGACGCACGGGAGTTGGCAACGGGATATTCGGCATTGATCGATGGCCTGCATCTTGGGTTACTGGTGACACCTCGAGAGCTCAGTAAGCGCCGCGCGAGGGCGGTCGCCCGCGACTTCTTGCGGCGAGCGTTTCCGCGCCATATTGTTTAAGCGGGCGTAGGTTGTTCCAGCGGGCGTAGGTGCGTTTGTCCAGCGTGCAAGGGCGATTCGCAGCCCGTGATCGAGGAAGCGTTAGAGCTGGGGCCTATTATCGATCAATCTCAGTCGCACCAGACAAAGCTTTTGCGACTTCGCCACCCTTCATTACGAATGTGACCTGTCTCAACAGTTCCAAGTCAGTCAGTGGATCACCATGAACGGCAATGAGATCCGCCAGTCGACCGGGCACAATTGCGCCCACGTCCTCTGCGATGCCCATGTGCTGTGCTGCAGCTGATGTGCTCGAGCGAATGGTCTCCATGGCAGACATGCCCAGCGTCTCCATAATCGCAAACTGCCAGGCACCCATACTGTGAGGCAAGACCGCAGCGTCAGTGCCGTAGAGTAGAGTGACGCCCTTTTGATAAGCCTTTTTGAACACCAATCGTTGCGCTTCGGTGGTGTCAGTGTTTCGTTGTAGGAAGATATCTGGATAACCTTGTTCTCGCCCAATGGTGTCGGTATAGGTACCGTTATAGACATCCATCGAAAACGCCACCTCGCGTGCCTTAGCGAGGTCAATCGTGCTGTCGGATAACAGCGATGCGTGCTCCAGAGAATCTACACCTGCAAGTATCGCGTCCCGGCCCGACTGGTCGCTGTGTACGTGGGCGGTCACTTTTTTGCCGTGTCGTTTAGCCACTGTGACCACGGCTTCAATATCAGCCTGGCTCATCTCCGGTGCGCCCGGAGCCGTCCCTACCGAAAAAACCGCGCCGGATGCGATGACTTTGAGAAAGTCGGCGCCTGCGTTGATGGCGGCCTCGGCGCGTGCCGCGAATCCCTCGGGCGTGTTAGCGATGCCCTGTTGTGACTCAGGTGGGATACTTTCTACCGGAATCTCGGGGAATGTCAGGTCACCACCGCCACCTGGAATCGTCAAATATGGGCCGGCGGTCTGGATCCGAGGGCCGGCCGCTTGCCCACCATCGATCAATTCGCGGGCTCTGTACACCGCGTCGGGAAACCATGCGCCAACATGGCGCACAGAAGTAAAACCTGTCAGGAGCGTCGTTTCAGCGTTATCCAACACTAATTGCAACGTCTGCTGCTTGGTCCGTCGAGCGTAGACGCTGTAATCAGCAGAATCCTCTGGGTTGCTGTCGAAGTGCACGTGGGTGTTGATAAGTCCGGGAAGGCAAGTCAGATCTAAAAGATCTATTTCCGTGCTGTGGTTTTTTCCAGGTGCGAGATCACCGTATGGCGCCACTGAAACAATGCGGCCGTCTTCAATGATAATGGCCTGATTCGGCAGAGGTTTGTCGGATAGACCGTCTATGAGACTGCCGCACAGCACTCGCACGCTGCCCGCATTCGCATGCCTATCGGTCAATATCGAATCGCCGAGGCTGGCGTTAGCAAGAAGGAACAACGCTGCGACACCTAGGTGCTTGATCTCGAGTCGCAGTGGGTGAGCTTTGTTTCTGCGCAATTGAATTCCAGTTTACGCCGCTGAGGCGCGATACTTTAGATAGATCAAGCCATAAATCAGCAGGGCCGCCGCAGATGCCGCGGCGCATAGAGCGAATACGCCCTCAAACCCCCAGCTGCTATCTAACATGAATGAGGCGGCGAACGGGCCGGTGGTTTGGCCTAGCCCTTGCGCCCCCGGGATGAAGGCAGCGGCGCTGCCAGACCGGTCAGCTGCCGACACCCCCCCCATTTGGTAGACGTCTATGAAAATCCACAAGAAATTGAACATTGCCACGCTAGCGAGAAATAGTGCCGCAGAGAAGTCCAACATCAACGCGCCCACCGCAAAAATCATAATGGCGAAGGTAACGAGTAGGGGCCGGTCGTAATCAAGTTTTCGGAGGGTCCACATGGCAGCAAAGCAACCGACGAAAGAAAGTAGCGAGCACCAGGCAATAATTTGCCCTGCCCAGTCCCTCTCTAGCCCAGCATCGCTTGCCGCTAGTTCAATATTCGACCAGTAGGCCCCGATGTTGATGTAAGCGATGACGATCGCAGCTATGCCGACCCAAGCAATGAACGAAGGACGTCTACTTTGTTGCTCGTTAGAAGAGGGGGCCTCTATCGTGTTGGCGTGCGCGGGTATCAATCGGACGAACGGAAGGGTCACCAGATAGGTGCTGATAAAAAAGACGTATACGCCGTTCATCGTTAAAAGCGGTATGAGCTGAAGCTCAAGAAACTGCGAGACTGCAAAAGCCAGCAGCATCCAGTTGAAGGCTTGTCGGGGTTTAGAGTTTGCCCCGAGGCTCGCTACCGCCACCGCGGTGTATAGACCCGAACCAAGGCCGGCGACGAAACGCAGTGCTAGCGTTGAGTCATAGTCTGCATACTGGGTACATAGGCCATTCCCGAGCACTGCGAATCCAATTCCCGCGTAAATCAGCTTCCGTCGGTCAGTCCTTCGGATCAAAAAGCTGGTGATGACAGCACCGATGAATAGCCCCAGCAGGTCCGCGGACGCCACTCGATTTACCTGTACTTCAGTAAAGCCTAGTTGATCCACCCAGGCGCTATTGATCGCGGGCAGCGCAACAAGCACGCTATAACCGACTAAAGTCATAAAAAGACTCAGTAGGAATGACCCACGTGAGTCAAACGGGTTGGCGGGTCTACCCATAGTGGAATCGCCTTTTCTGACTAGGTTGTGAGTGACAGGAACTCGCCGGCGTGTCAGTGCCCGTTGAGTGAGAGACCCGTACTTTCGCACCGGATGTTGATGAAGGCAACGCTGGAGGCAATATGCCTGATGACGCGAGCCTAGCAGGGTTTTTAGACGAATGGTCTCCTCGGAAGATCAATGAACTCAGGCCGCCGAGTCAGCTGGCATCCCCATCTGCTCAGACGCAGCTGTTTTAACCGGTGACGAGTAGCAGAGCAGCGTGGCTGAGTGCATTGACATGTAAACCGTTGCTGTGATGTTGTTCTGAGACGGGCAGAGAAGCGGGCTTCAAGTGGAATCAAAACAACCAAATTACAGCGTTCAGCAATATGGCGACTCGGCGACGATGCACTTGTCTAAGCAAGATGCTATGACCGCCCTCGCAGTCAGTATTGAAGGGCTCAACCATTTTCCGGAGGACGCTCGCTTACTGTGTCTCGCGGCAAAGGCGTGTATCGCCAACCAGTATCTGAGTGAAGCACGTTTATACGCTGATAAAGCATTGAAGCTGCACGTTGGGAGCGCATCAGCGCTCGAGATCCACGCTGACATCTTGATGCTCGAGGGTATGCCCGGTGAAGCGGTAAAAACGTATCGACAAGCGCAGGCGCTGCGTCCAGACCCCGACGCGCTTGAAAAGAAGATCGGCCATGCGCGTTACCGTATGAATCGCATGCGACCCAAGGATGGGACTCGCGGCGCGAAGGTGAAGTATCCAGATGAGATGGCCCGGGCGGGTCAGCTGGAGAGAGACGGTAAGGGCGCTGAAGCGGAAGATATTTACCGGGGCATATTGCGGAGAGATCCGGACCATGTCGAAGCTATCCGCCATCTCGCCGCGATTGCTAGCCAGCATCAAAAGTATCGGGAGGCGCAAATATTCCTCGGGCAGGCAGTTAAAGTGGCTCCCGATTATGCTCGTGCATGGCTTGACCTCTCAGTTGCCCAGTTGGCCGATGATCAGCTGGAGGAAGCTATCGATAGTGCGCGCATGGTGGTCGAGCTGTCGCCAGAAGCCGCCGAAGCTCAGCTTGCTCTGGGCAATGCATTGGCGCGCGCCGACTGGCCAGAGGAGGCCGCAGAAGCCTACCGAGCAGCGTTGGAGCTGCAGCCCGGTCATGCCGGAGCATTCTCTGGATTGGGTCAGCAGCTCAAGACGGTAGGACGACAAGCTGAGGCGATTGAGGTTTACAGAGAAAGTATCAAGTGCGATCCGATGAATGCCGAGCCGTATTGGAGCCTGGCAAATATGAAGACCTTTCGCTTCGAGGACCATGACCTCGCTGTGATGGAGTCCATGCTGGACAGCGCAGACCTGCCAGAGCAGGCCGCTGTGCAGCTGTGCAACGCGCTCGGCTTCGCGCACGAAAACCGCCGCGATTATGATCGCGCGTTTCATTACTTTAGCTCGGGCAATAAAAAGCAGCGCGCTTTGCTGCATTACGACCCGGTACAAACCGAGGTGACGACGGATCGCCATAAGGAGATATTCACCCGCAGCTTTGTAGAGCAACGCGATGGCCTGGGTGCAGAGAATGCCGCCCCTATCTTTATTGTAGGGTTGCCTCGCTCTGGCTCCACTTTATTGGAGCAAATTTTGGCAAGTCATAGTGAGGTGGACGGAACACACGAGTTGAGTGACTTGGGGGCGGTTGCCCATAGCCTCCCCGTGCGCAGCACGCAGCAAAGGTTCCCCGAAAATCTCAGTGTGTTAGGTGATCAGGTCTGGTCTAAGCTTGGCGAGGAGTATATCAAGCGGACCCTCAAATATCGGAGGGGTGCGCCGCGCTTCATAGACAAAAACCCCAATAACTTTTTTTACCTTGGGCTTATTCGTCTGATCTTGCCCAATGCGCGCATCATCAACGCAAAGCGCCACCCGATGGACAGTTGTTTTGGTAGCTACAAACAACTGTTCGCCGAGGGCCAGCCTTTTACCTATGACTTGACCGAGATTGGTGAATACTATTTGCAATATCAGCGGCTGATGGACCACTGGCACTCGGTGATGCCTGGCTTCATTCTGGATGTACAGTATGAGGAGGTTGTTGAGGATGTTGAGGGTCAGGTCCGCAGAATACTTGATTTTTGTGGGCTGGCATTTGAACCAAGTTGTGTTGAATTTCACAAGACCGACCGGGCGGTGAAGACGGCCAGTTCAGAGCAGGTTCGCCAGCCGATTTACTCCAGCTCTGTGAATCTTTGGAGCCGGTACCAGAGCCACCTAGAGGAATTGTCAGAGGTGCTAGAGCCACTGTTGACAGCGCACCTGCGTGACTGAATCTCTGCTTTCAGGTCCTTGAAAAGTGGTATAAAGTATTA
>JBELDB010000111.1:0-5356 GCA_042094525.1 Congregibacter sp.
CGCTGAGGACCAGTCAGGGCCGGCCCAGAGCCGGCCTCGTCATATTTGGAGAAAACACGTGAATGTAGTGAAAAAAACGTTCCAGTACGGTGACCAAGAAGTCACGCTGGAAACCGGCCGTATTGCACGACAGGCGTCCGGATCAGTATTGATATCGATGGGAAGCACTAGCGTGCTGTGTACCGTCGTTGCAGACCCTAAGGCGAAGCCAGGACAAGCATTCTTTCCTTTGGGGGTGCATTACATCGAAAAGACTTACTCGGTTGGAAAAATCCCGGGTGGATTTTTTAAGCGAGAAGCGCGACCCAGCGAAAAAGAGACTTTGACATCGCGCTTGATTGACCGTCCTATTCGACCGCTCTTTGCAGACGGTTTTATGAACGAGGTACAGGTCGTCTGTACCGTCATGTCAGCGGATCAAGACACTGACCCGGATATTCCCGCGATGATCGGTACTTCAGCCGCTCTGGCGATCTCGGGGTGCCCATTTAACGGCCCGATCGGGGGTGCGCGGGTGGGCTTTACCGAAGCCAGTGGTTACATTTTAAACCCGACCTATTCAGCGCTGGCTGATAGCCACCTCGATATGGTGGTGGCCGGCACTAAAGATGCGGTGCTAATGGTCGAGTCGCAGGCTAAAGAGCTCACTGAAGACCAAATGCTCGGCGCTGTGTTGTTTGCGCACCAAGAGATGCAGACAGTGATCAATGCGATCAACGAGCTCGTCGCTGAAGCGGGCAAGCCTCGTTGGGATTGGCAGGCTCCTGAAGCTGACGCAGAGCTGGTTGCGGCGGTAGAAGCTGCCGCTTCCGGGCCACTGGGTGAAGCGTATCGAATCACCGAGAAATCTGCGCGCTATGAGCGTGTCGGTCAAGTAAAGGACGAGATTGTCGCCCAACTCGCAACAGAAGACGGCCCTGCCGCAGACGACGTTAAAGACGTGTTCAAGACGCTTGAAAAGAACATTGTTCGAAGTCGTATTCTGGCGGGTGAGCCGCGCATCGACGGCCGAGACAACCGCACGGTCAGAGCGATTGCCTGCGAGGTGGATGTATTGCCTAAGGCACACGGTTCTGCACTCTTTACCCGTGGTGAAACGCAGGCTATTGGTGCCGTGACGCTGGGATCCACCCGTGACGCGCAGATCATCGACGCGCTTGAGGGTGAGCGCCGCGACCCCTTTATGCTGCACTACAACTTTCCTCCCTACTCTGTCGGTGAGGCGGGGCGCATCGGTTTCACCAGTCGGCGTGAGATCGGTCATGGCCGCCTCGCGAGACGCGGTTTGGCTGCAGTGCTGCCTGATAATGAAGAATTCCCTTACACGATAAGAGTCGTCTCTGAGATCACTGAATCCAACGGTTCCAGCTCAATGGCGTCTGTTTGTGTAGGTTCACTCTCGATGATGGCGGCGGGTGTTCCACTGGCAGCCCCCGTAGCAGGGATCGCGATGGGCTTGGTCAAGGATGGCAATCAGTTTGCCGTTTTGACCGATATTTTGGGTGACGAAGATCATCTCGGTGACATGGACTTCAAGGTGGCGGGTACGGCCAAAGGCGTGACTGCCCTGCAGATGGACATCAAGATCGAAGGGATCAATGAAGAGATCATGGAGCGTGCCCTCGAGCAGGCTCTCGAAGCACGCCTGCATATTCTGGGGCAAATGAATACGGTCCTAGATGCGCCGCGCGAAATTACCTCTGAGAACGCGCCCAGCATGTCGACGCTGAAGGTGGATCAGGACAAGATCCGCGACATTATCGGCAAGGGTGGCGCAACCATTCGCCAGATCACGGAAGAATCCGGTGCTACGGTTGATATCGATGACGATGGCACCGTAAAGGTGTTTGGCCAGAATGCGGCCGCGCGAGACGCTGCCATCGAGATGATTCAGGCCATTACCGCTGAGGCCGATGTGGGTGCGATCTACACGGGTAAAGTTGCACGCATTGTCGACTTTGGTGCCTTTGTCACGATTCTGCCCGGCAAGGATGGTCTGGTGCACATTTCGCAGATCGCCGAAGAGCGTGTCGAGAATGTGACGGATTATCTCTCCGAAGGTCAGGAAGTGCAGGTGAAGGTACTGGATGTGGACCAGCGTGGTCGCATCAAGTTGTCCATGCGTGAGGTGGCAGATGATTCAGTAGATGCCTCTGAGCCTGAGGAAGAGTCGCTGGCTGAGGAGTGACGTTGCTCACATTCCGCAACGCATTGATTTGCGTCGCCAGAAAAGAAAACCGCGGCTTCCACCGCGGTTTTTTTATGCCCTCTGATCTTAAGGCGTTCGCGGTGAAACAGAGTGTTTCCAGGCTGTTTCTTGGCGACATTTAAAGCGAGTGGTTGTGCATATCAAGGTACGACAGCCTCATCTCGCTCATACACCACCTCGCCACCGACCATGGTCATCAGGACCCGAGTGTCCAAAATTTCCGCTTCTGGGACGGAGATGAGGTCCTGATTGAGCACGGTCAGGTCCGCCAGCTTGCCGACTTCGATCGAGCCTTTATCACGCTCTTCAAATGCGGCATAGGCTGCGGCTAGAGTCATCGCGGTTAGGGCTTCCATGCGTGTAAGTTTCTGCGCCGGCTCAAACCCGGCTTCGGGCAAACCTTTCAGGGTTTTTCTGGTTACCGCAGCATAGAAATTGGCGATAGGGTTGACCGGTTCCACTGGCGCGTCGGTGCCAGATGTCACTACGACTCCCTCATCGAGCAGATCCCGCCAGAGGTACGCCCCTTGCTTGATGCGCAGCTGACCCAGGCGGTCAATGGCCCAGGGTCGATCCGAGCTGAGATGAATCGGCTGCATGGAGGCGATCACACCTTGCTCGGCAAATAAGGGCACATCCCCCAGTCTCAGATGCTGGGCGTGCTCAATACGAAAGCGGTGGTCACCGGCCGTCGCAGTAAACGGTGCGAAAACAGCGAGCACTTCGGAATTGGCGCGGTCGCCGATGGCATGGACGTTGATCTGCCAGTTGTCCTCTCTCGAGTCTCGAATGAGCTGAGAGAGCGCATCCAGATCATAGGTCAGCACGCCTGAGGTATTGGGTGCGTCGGTATAGGGTGCGTGGAGCCACGCTGTGCGCGAACCCAGCGCGCCATCAGCTTGAACCTTAATGGAGCGCACGGTCAGCTTAGAGTCTCCGACATTGATCACCGGGCCGCGCACTAGCCACTCGTTTAGTGCCCCCTCATCGGCGGCGTACACCATGGAGTACAGGCGCATATCGAGGTCCCCACGACGAGCCATGCCCCACTGGGCTTCGAGGTCTACTTGTGATGCCCCCGCATCGTGTGCAGTGGTGATGCCCTCGCTGAGAAGGTGCTGCTGCGCCAACTCGACAAGCTCTTCCGCCGTTTGAAGATCGTAGGTCTGAAGGGGGGCGGCAAGATCGATGGCTGTCTCGTGGAGAAGGCCGGTGGGTTGCCCATCCAACATGACAATCACGCCGCCTTGCGGGGTGATCGTGTCGGCGTCGATGCCCAGCTGCTCCATGGCACGCTGATTCAGTAACGCCGAGTGGCCGTTGGCGTGCTCAAGCACTACCGGATGGTTGGGGACGGCCTCGGACAGCGCGTGGTGTGTTGGAAATCCCTCAACATGACCCGCGGGCGGATTCAGCCATTTGCTTTGGTGCCATCCTCGGCCCTGCACCACGACGCCCGCTCGTAGCGTGCTCGCTCTGGCGGCCACGCGATTAATGAGCTCACTGAAACTGCTGGCGCCGGTGAGATCTACTGAGCGCTGCGCAGACCCGATGCCAGCAACGTGGACGTGTGCGTCGATGAGCCCGGGGTAAGCCGTCGCATTGGCTAGATCAATCACCCGAGTATCGCGACCCCGTAAGGCGAGAGCCGCATCGCGCGCTCCCACGAAACTGAAGCGGCCGTTGCTGATGGCAACCGCACTGACTTGTGGCTGCTGTGGATCCATGGTGACCAGCTGTCCCAGCACGATCGTATCCGGAGATTCTGTTTGGGATTGACAGCTAATCAGGGCTGTCGCGGCCAAGATGAGGGCCGCCAGATGTTGCAGAGGATGCATAGAGAGTTTCCGTATTATGAGCGCCGAGCCTAAGCCTTATTTTGGGCAATAAAAAGGGGGCCGAAGCCCCCTTACGGTCACATGCTGACTACAGTTTAGAAGTTGTAGCGGTAGCGTGCGTACCAGAATGCACCACTGATACCAAAGGGCGAGTACTGGCTGTAGGTGTTACCGAGAATGGTCGCACTGTTGAAGCCAAGATTGTTGACGTCAGTCGCTTTCTGACCGCTGTTGTCGGTAATGTTGTTACCGCCGATCAGAATGCTCGAATGGTCACCAATCCGGTACTCGACTTCGAGGTCGATCAGGTACTCGCTGTCAAAGACAGCGTCGGTACCGAAGACATCATTTTCAAAGCTGTCGTACCACTCGTCATAGAAGCTCAACCGGGCGAGGATGCGGAAGTTGCCTACCGTGTGATTCGCAGAGAGATTCCAGCGAGTCTCCGGCGTGGTATCTTCTATTTGGCGGATACGAGCGGAGCCGATCGTCTCAGGGTTGAACTTCTCCACTTCCGTTTTGTTGTTGTTGTAGGCGAGGTTCCAGTCGGTCGTACCGCCCAGCCACTCGGTATAGGTCGATACTACGACATCGATACCGTGAGTGTTGGTGTCAAAGTCGTTGGTGAAGAACCGGAAGTTAGTCAGATCGCCGGCGCCGGGAACATTGTCGGCAATCAATTGATCAACCTGTTCCTGACTGAGTTCGACTTCAGAGGAGAGATTGATGCGGTCTTCCACGTCAATGTCGTAGTAGTCGACCGTGATCTCAAAGTTGCCCAACGTGGCGTAGATGCCAGCCGTAAAGTTCGTTGACTCTTCTGGCTCGAGAGGTCTGCCGCCAAACTGCAGCGCTACCGGGCTTGTTGCCGGAATCGTACCGTTGTTGATCAGCGTGGGTACGCCGTTAACATTGGTCAGCTCAGTTGAGGTGTTGGACGCATTGGACTGACCGGGGGTCGGTGCCTTGAAGCCCGTGCTGTAGGTAGAGCGTACGCCAAAGTTATCCGTGATCGCCCAGTTGGCACCGACCTTGAAGTTGGTGGTGCTGCCGAAGTCATCAAAGTCCTCAAAGCGGATGGCACCCTGGGTAACCAGGCTGTCTGTCGGAGTCCACTCTGCGTCGACATAGGCCGCGTAGTTTTCACGCTCGAACGTACCAGAGGTCACCGCAGGGAAGCCCGGGAAGCCGTTAGATGAGGTGCTGAAGCCCTGGTCTGCCAGAGGGCCGGCCGTGTAGGACTCAACCTGACCCGGACCGATTTCGAACTCTTCGTTACGGAACTCACCACCAAAACCAATGTTCAGGG
>JBELDB010000112.1:0-4956 GCA_042094525.1 Congregibacter sp.
GTCACACCTCCAGATGAGGCGTCAGTGTACGCTCATTCACCTGGGGATTATGAGGCGCCTCAGCCTTGGCGCCTCTTCATGGGTGAGCCTCATTACCTAGTAGGAGCAACGAGCACTGGCAAACTGCAGCGAGCGCTTTGGTCAGTACTTGTAGCTGTCCGTTTTGAACGGACCTTCCGCGCCCACGCCAATGTATTCAGCCTGCTTGGACGTTAGCTTGGTCATTACGCCCCCAAAGCCTTGCACCATATAGGTCGCAACCTGCTCATCGAGATGCTTGGGCAGCACTTCAACCGCAATAGCCTTGTGGCGCTCGTCACCGGACAGATCCGCAAACCGTTGCTCGTACAAATGGATTTGTGCGAGCACCTGATTCGCGAAAGATCCATCCATAATGCGAGAGGGGTGTCCAGTAGCATTGCCCAGATTCACCAGACGGCCCTCGGAGAGCAGTAGCAGATGATCATTAGTCTCGGCATCTCTCACAATCTTGTGCACTTGCGGTTTGATTTCTTCCCACTGCCACTCGCTGCGCATGTAGGCGGTATCAATTTCGTTATCGAAGTGCCCGATATTGCAGACAACGGCCGCGGACTTCAGTGACCGCAGCATGGCGGCTGTGCAGACATTGAAATTACCCGTTGCGGTGACCAGCATGTCGGTGGTGCCCAACAGATCCGTGTTGATGCAGCTGTCAGAGCCGTCGTCGACCCCGTCAATGAAGGGAGATACCACCTCAAAACCGTCCATACAGGCTTGCATGGCACAAATAGGATCGCATTCGGTGACCCTCACGATCATGCCTTCCTGGCGCAGCGACTGCGCAGAACCCTTACCGACGTCACCGTAGCCGATCACCAAGGCGCGCTTGCCCGCCAGCAGATGGTCGAGGCCGCGTTTGATGGCGTCGTTGAGGCTGTGTCGACAGCCGTATTTGTTGTCGTTCTTTGATTTGGTGACCGCGTCATTGACGTTGATCGCGGGGACTTTGAGCTCGCCGTTAGCAAGCATCTCGTAGAGGCGGTGCACGCCGGTGGTGGTCTCTTCAGTAATACCGTGGATACGCTCGAGCATCTCCGGATACTGCTCGTGCAGCATCGCGGTCAAATCGCCGCCATCATCGAGCACCATGTTGGCATCCCAGGGCTTTCCGTCCTCAAGGATGGTTTGCTCAAGACACCACTCATACTCCTCTTCTGTTTCCCCTTTCCAGGCGAAAACGGGGATGCCTGCCGCAGCGATAGCGGCAGCCGCATGATCCTGCGTTGAGAAAATATTGCATGATGACCAGCGCACTTCAGCGCCCAGCGCAACCAAGGTCTCGATCAGCACACCTGTCTGGATAGTCATGTGGATGCAGCCGAGAATTTTGGCACCTGCCAGCGGTTGGGAGTCACGATACTGGGCTTGGAGCGCCATCAGTGCGGGCATTTCGCTCTCGGCGATTTCCAGTTCTCGGCGACCCCAGTCAGCCAGATGGATATCAGCGACTTTGTAGTCTGCGAAAACGCTTTGCTCAACAGCAGTATTCATAATGGTATCTCTCTCAGATTTCGAGGGTTAAAGCCCAGCCGCCGCACGCAGTAAGTCGGCTTTGTCGGTACGTTCCCAGGTAAAGGTGTCTCCCGATCGACCGAAGTGACCATGTGCCGCGGTGATACGGTAAATAGGACGCTTTAGATCGAGCATATTGATAAGGCCTTTTGGCCGCAGATCAAAGTGCTCGCGAATCAAGGAAACGATGGCCTCATCGGTAAGCGTTGCTGAGCCGAAGGTGTTGACTGAAATCGATGTGGGTTCGGCGACGCCAATGGCATAGGACACTTGTACTTCGCATCGCCTAGCAAGACCCGCCGCCACGATGTTCTTCGCGACATAGCGACCCGCATAGGCCGCGGACCGGTCTACTTTGGAGGGGTCTTTGCCAGAAAACGCCCCGCCGCCGTGGCGGGCCATGCCGCCGTAGGTATCAACGATGATTTTGCGCCCGGTCAGGCCACAATCGCCTTGAGGACCACCAATCACAAAATTGCCGGTTGGATTGATATGAAAGAGCGTATCGGCGTGTAACCACGCTTCGGGGAGCGTGGGCTCAATGATGTCTTTGCGCACTGCCTCCCGCAATTCCTCCTGAGAAATATCCGGGCTGTGCTGTGTGGACAGGACAACGGCCTCGACGCGCTCGGGCTTGCCGTCGGTGCCGTACCGCATGGTGATCTGACTTTTTGCATCTGGTCTCAGCCAGGGCAGAGCACCTGATTTCCGGAGTTCGGCCTGCTTTTCAACCAGGCGATGGGAGTAATGAATTGGCGCGGGCATCAGCACGTCGGTCTCATCGGAAGCAAAACCAAACATCAGCCCCTGATCGCCAGCGCCTTGGTTGGCTTCATCGGCCTCGTGCGTGCCCAGCGCAATGTCGGCAGACTGCTGTCCAATGGCATTGATCACAGCGCACGTGTTGCCGTCAAAGCATACATCTGACGAATCAAAGCCGATGTCCAACACGGTCTGTCGGATAACGGCTTCTAGCTCTCCAGTGGTGACAGTGCTGGATGTGGTGACCTCGCCAGCTACCACCACCATGCCCGTCTTGACGAGTGTTTCGACTGCAACGCGGGCATCTGGGTCTTTGGTCAGGTAGGTGTCTAGGATGGCGTCCGAGATTTGATCAGCCATTTTGTCCGGGTGCCCTTCAGACACTGACTCTGAAGTGAAAAGAGAGTATTCGCTCATAAAAATTATTCCTGAAAACTGATTCAGTCGCGCCGGAAGTGCTGTACCTGAACCTGAAAACCATTACGTTGAGCCAGAAAAACACTGGCTTGGAGTGTGAGGCCAGCTTCTATTGCCCAGCCCTCAAGTTGCTGTGGCGAGAAGCCTAGCCACAAATCGCCGCAGTGCTCCCTTGCCCAAGCCTGATCGTGCGCACATAGCTCGCTGACAATCAGGCTGCCTCCTGGGGTGAGTAGCGTGGCCGCTTCACGGATGATGTGTTGTGGCTGCGAGGTGTGGTGGAGCACCATGTTGGCAACCACCACCTCGGCGCTCCGCCCAGCATCAACCAGCGCTGAGGTGCTGCCGCAAACGAAGTCGATATTGTCGAGGTGGCCCGCGAAGCGACGCGCTTGCTCAAGCATCTCGTTCGATAAATCCAGCGCAGTCACATGGCGCGCTCGCTCGTGAAGTTCAGGCAATAGCCAGCCTTCGCCGACGCCTACCTCTATCACCTGAGGTGGCGGGAAACGACCGGCTCGCTCAAGTAACTGCAGCGCTACCTCGCTGTAATCCTTCCATGGCGCAATCAGTTCCTGCTGTTCTCGAAACCGGGCGAGATGTCCTTTAAAAAACGCGAGGGAGTTGTCTTCCCGTTGCTTTTGAACGCTTATCACGCCCTGCGCTAAAGGCTTTGGAAGCTGCTCGGCATCGATGCTCAGGAGGATCTCTTCATGGAGCGGCGCGAGCGTCCCAGTGGGGAGAGCCCGTCGGTAGTAGGTCGCTGTGCCTTCCTTCTTGCGATTTAGCAGGCCCGCGTCAATCAGAATTTTCAGGTGATGGCTCAGCGCGCTCTGGCGAGTTGAAAAAATATCGCAGAGCTCCGAGACGCTAAAGGAGTCCTGTGCCATCACTCGAAGGATATTGAGACGGAACGCGTCGCCAGCTGCCTTGAGCAGGGTGGCCAAAGACGGCGCTCCGTCGCATTTGCGAAGCTCGACAATGTGGGCGGTCGCTTTCATGGGCGCGGAGCCTAACAGCGCCTCGCTATTTAATCAAAATATTTTGATGAACTATGCGGTGAGTCGTAGCACGCCTTCCGGAGTCCCCAGCAGCAGCTCGTCGGCAGGACGAAGCGCAAACAGTCCGTTGCACACGACGCCCGTCATGTCGTTGATTTGCCGCTCAAGCTCAATGGGTGACGCAATATTCAGCCCATGTACATCGAGAATCACATTGCCATTATCCGTAACGGTTTCTTCTCTCCATACCGGCTGGCCGCCGAGCTTGACCAGCTCCCGTGCAACATGGCTTCGCGCCATAGGAATGACCTCAACTGGTAATGGGAATGCGCCCAATGTGGAGACTCGCTTGCTCTCATCAGCGATACAGATAAAACGCTCAGCCACCGCGGCGACGATCTTTTCGCGCGTCAGTGCCGCCCCGCCGCCCTTAATCAGCTGCAGTTGTTCATTGGCCTCGTCGGCACCGTCGACGTAGATATCGACCCGGGGCACAGCATTGAGGTCGGCAACAGTGAAGCCCATTTCCCGGAGAAGACTTGCGGAGCGCTCGGAGCTGGAAACCGTGGTATCAACCCGATGGCGAATCGTATCTAGGCCACGAATGAAGTGCTCGGCGGTACTGCCGGTGCCAATCCCCAGTACCAGCAACTCATCGGGATGATCCGAGACACTTTGGAGCGCTGCGGCAGCGACCTGCTTTTTGAGGGTGTCTTGATCCATTCTGAAGCCGCCTGATTATTGGTTCTCAGTTGGAGAGGTTACGGCGCCTGTCTTTCACTTACCAGCGCCGAGACCAAAGAGTGTTTCCCATAAAGACCGCCATAAAAAGTGTGCTGGTGAAGATTTGGGTTTAAGCGCCTTATGGGCAGGATGAATGCCGAAAAAAGCACCTTGCGGAAAACTTGCGGATTGAGCATGGTGGCCCTAAACCTCTAGTGGAGATCCCTTGGATGTCGCGTATTTACTCCTATGCTTTATTCAGTCTGCCGACACTGCGCGCAGTGCTGACACTAGCGGCGATAGCCATTGCGCCTGCCGTTGTTGCGGAGACGGGCTCAATTCCGACCTATGAGCAGCTCGCCGCCAAGCCGGAATTCAGGCAGGCGGAAATCTCTCCCGATGGCAAATATCTGGCCGTCGATGTGGTCCATGAGGAGCGTCGTGCTTTGGCGGTGCTCAAGACAGACGACCTCGAAGTGATCAAGGTGTCAGGTTTTTA
>JBELDB010000113.1:0-4829 GCA_042094525.1 Congregibacter sp.
TGGAAAAGAGCGGGGCAGTTCGTCGGTGGACGATTTGTTTGCTCAGCTAGAAGGCAGGCTTACGGCAAATCGTTAGCCCATGTTCACTTTCGGGTCATTGCGCATTAATTTCTCGACGAGAAAGTCCACGAATACCTTCACTTTGGGTACGAGGTATCGTGGTTTTTGGTAGAGCAAATAAATGGCGAAGTCAGGGTCTTGGTTCACGCCCATCACTGAGTCGTTGAGAAGCTCAACGAATTCACCTGTTTTGAGAAGTGGGTCAACAAACCACTTCGGTGTCATCATGATTCCTTTGCCAGCGAGACCCAGTTCCTTCAGCCACTGGGCATTATTGGAGATCGCGGCCGCATGCCCAGATACGTCATGCCATTGGTCATCCTGTTTATAGAGCCACGGTGAGGGGCCTCTCGGCGTCCGAAAAAATAACCCCTGATGGCTGCGCAGTTGGAACCCATCCTCGGGTGTGCCACTCGCGCGGAGATACGACGGCGCCGCAACCGGGATGAAATCGTTAGCCATGAGGCGAAGCGCGTGCACGCGTTCGTCAGGCGCATAGCCGCCTCTGATCGCCACGTCGACATCGTCGTGACTCAGTGAAGACAAGGCGTCACTCAGGCTGATATCCAGAATGATTTCGGGGTAGCGCGTGCGGAACTCCTCTAGGAGTGGGAACAATACCTGCTCACCAAAGCTCACCTGGCTGCTGATCTTGAGCTGCCCCATAGGGGTCGACTGATACAGGCGAACGGACTCGTTGCTTTGCTCGAGCTGAAGCAGGATGTCGCTGACCTGCGAAAAGTAGATTTTGCCGATCTCAGAAAGCTTCACCACCCGGGTGCTGCGTTTGAGCAGATTGGTTCCCAGGCTGGCTTCAAGGTCAGAAACGCGGCGCGATATGGATGATGGCGGGACAGAAAACGATTTTGCCGCACTCGTAAAGCTGCCCGTTTCTGCCACCTTGCAGAAGTACTTCAGTGCCAATAATTGGTCCATTCCATGCTCCCAGAGCAGCTAATTTTGCCTAATAAGCAAAATTAAAAGCGATTTGGGCCGGTATTTCTATCATTATCGATCACTAATACTCTGTGTCGACTGATCACTTTGTTTTCTGGGGAAAGCCCATGAGCCAATACACCAAGATCAATCTTGCCGCGAGACCCGAGCCTGGACCCGTTACCAGAGCCCTCTTTGAGGTGGTGACTGATGACGTGCCTGCCGTGGGATCCGGGCAGTTGCTGATCAAGCAGACCTATATGTCGCTTGATCCCGCGATGATCGGATGGATGAGCCCCGATACCGATAGCTATGTGCCGCCCGTGGGGCTTGGCGAGGTAATGCGTTCCTCCGGTATTGGCGAAGTCGTCGACAGTCAGCACCCGGGTTTCGAAGTAGGGGACAGAGTTAGGGGAATGATGGGTTGGACAGAATATTGTCTGAGTGACGGCGAGGGTCTCAGCAAAGTGCCAGAGGGCGTCGACGAAGAGACGCTGCTCTCGGTGTTTGCGCTACCCGGCGTCACCGCCATGAAAGGTCTTTATGGCTTCGGCGACCCGAAAGCCGGCGAGACGCTGGTGGTCAGTGGTGCGGCCGGGTCTGTGGGCTCGCTGGTCGGACAGCTGGGCAAGGCAGATGGGCTCCGTGTTATTGGTGTCGCGGGCGATGATGAGAAGTGCAGTTGGATCGTTAATGAATTGGGTTTTGACGGGGCGATCAATTACAAATCAGATGACATTGCCACCAAGCTCGCGGAGCTGACGCCGGATGGTGTCGATATTTATTTTGAGAATACCGGTGGGGCAATCCAGCAAGCGGTCTTTGACCGCATGAACGCGCACGGCAGGATCATCGTCTGCGGCATGATTGCCGACTACACGGCCGCCGAGCCCTCAGCCGGGCCTAATTGGATCCCAATGATCAAGAAGCGCCTGACGGTTCGCGGTTTCACCGTTCCTGATCATTACGACGAGATTCCCAGTCTTCTTGAGCAACTGACGCCCTATGTGATGTCCGGCAAGGTAAAGTACCGCAGCCACGTGCTTGAGGGTCTTGAGTCGGCCATAGACGGGCTCAATCTTTTCTTTACCGGGGGCAATCGCGGCAAGCTCATCGTCAAGCTCTAATCAGCCGCGCGCTATTTCATGAGCATTCAGGAAAGCGGGATGTTCGAGGCTACGTCGAGGAGGTGCGGCTTATGCGCACGTTGCTAATGTTGTTTGCTGCAATGCTGGCTCTGCAACCAGGGCTGGGCATGGCGGAGACCGTCAATCTGGCCGCCGGCGCTTCTGGCGAGACTCAACGCATAGCGGGACACCTCGATAGCTGGGCAGCGCTCATCATTGTCGTCAGCGCAATGGCTGTCGCCTGGTTGTTGAATGTGAAAGAGGCCAAATTTCGCGCGCTGGGCACCGCACTTGCGGCGCTGTGCTGCGCGGCAGTAGCAGGGTGGTTCTTCTTGTTTGTGGTGAATACGGGATTCCTTGAGAGCCCCAAGCCCAACCAGACACCACTCGACTCGGCAAAGCCGGCGTTGCTGTTGGGCCAGGCGATGGTTGCGGCGGCCGCCGCCGTTTGGCTCATGATTGTCGCACTGCGACAGTTTGCAAATGCCGAGTCACTCGCACTCGGTCTGGGTAACGAGCGCGGTCGATATGGTAGGGCATCCCGCTATCTACACTGGAGTATCGCGATACTGTTTTTGGCGTTGGTGCCAATGGGGATCTTCACTTCCATCATTCCCGAGGGCACGGCGTTTCGGAACGCTTACTACGTAGTGCACAAGACCATTGGCGTCATCGTCATCGCACTGGTCTGCATCCGCCTCATATGGAATCGGGTCTCCCCACGGCCAAAGTTGGATGAGTCGCTCACGGCTCGCGAGCGTAAACTCGCCAAGGTGGCTCACTTTGCGCTGTACGCCATGATGGTCGCGATGCCCATTACCGGTTTTGTGATGACCAGCTTTCACGGCTATCCCACCTTTTTCTTTGCCTGGGAGTTCGGGCCGTTTTGGGAGCCCAGCAACTCCGCGACCATTGCCTGGGGCTTGTTTCATAAATACCTGCTGCCATTCATTCTGTACGTTCTGTTGGGCGCACACATTCTGGGCGCTCTGAAGCACCGCTTTCTGGATAAGCAGGAACAGGCGTTTCGTCGCATCGTGGGGTGACTTTTTGGAGATCGACCGGCAATGTATCGCACCGCTACTGAGCATGTTGGCTAGGTGCGTTTCCCCGCAGCCTTGGTCGTGCTCTGCTGAGTCATGCGCCATGGTACGTCGCGTCAAAAACAATAAATTGTCTGCCAAGCATTGCGGAGGTACTCATGCCGGATCTGTCTGATAAAGCATTCTCGGTCGCGATTGTCGGCGGCGGATTTGGAGGGGTAGGAGCGGCTATCCGCCTTTTGCAAGAGGGCGTTACTGATCTCACCCTCTTCGAGCGGAGCGGGGGTGTAGGAGGGGTATGGCACTCTAATCATTACCCCGGTGCCGCCTGCGACGTGCCCTCACATCTTTACTCTTTCTCGTTCGCGCCAGGCACTGAGTGGACACGACGCTACGCCCCGCAGGCTGATATCGAGAAGTACCTCAATACGCTTGTTGATGACTTTAATGTTCGACCTCATCTGAAGCTTAATACCTCAGTAGAGAGCGCACATTTTGATGCCGACACAGGAACTTGGCGGGTTGCGAGCAGCGACGGACAAGTTCGGAATTTCGACTTTTTAATCTCTGCTTGTGGCCAGCTATCGAATCCTTCCATCCCTGACCTTGCGGGTATTGCTGATTTTAAAGGCCCCAGCTTCCATTCGGCAGACTGGGATCATTCGTATGATCTAAGCGGCAAACAGGTCGCTGTGGTCGGCACGGGTGCCAGCGCAATCCAGTTTGTTCCCGAGGTGGCGAAGAAGGCTGCACAGTTGGATATTTATCAGCGCTCAGCCCCCTGGATTTTGCATAAGTTCGATCGAGAGTATCCAGAGTGGGAGAAGCGTTTTTTCCGTCGCTTCCCAGCGCGGGTTGCTTTGAGTAGGCGATTTTTCTTTTCGGTTTTTGAGTTGCTGACTTACGGCTTCACGGGTCGGCACTGGTTGTTGAAACCCATGATGAAGGCGGCCAATGCATACAGAAAAAAGGAGTTGGGTGAGCACCCAGAGCTTCACGCCAAGGCGACGCCTGACTATGACATTGGTTGCAAGCGGGCGTTATTCACCAACGATTGGTACCCCACGCTGAAGCGCTCAAATGTTGAGCTGGTGCATAGTGACGCTCCCCGCGTTACTGCGACCGGACTGATTGATAGCGAGGGTCGAGAGCGCCCCGCTGATGTGATCATTTGGGGCACTGGTTTTAAACCTCTGGATTTTGTGGCGCCGATGGAGGTGTATGGCCTAGAAGGCCATGAGCTGAGTGAGACCTGGGCCGGAAGGCCAGAGGCTTATTTGGGCACAACGGTGTCAGGCTTTCCAAATATGTTCATCATGTACGGACCCAACACTAATCATGGCGCCGGTTCCGTTCCTTACTCCAACGAGTGTCAGTACAACTACATCATTGATGCCATGACGCGAATCCGCGAGGGTGGTCACCGGTATCTTGATTTGAAAGCTGAAGTGCTCGATCAGTGGCGGGACGAGATGGAATCACGCAGCGCAAAAAGTGTGTGGACGCAGGGTGGATGTCAGACCTGGTATGTTACAAAAGAAGGGGTCAATACTAATAACTGGCCCGGCCCCTGGCTCGAATACAAACGACGAACCCTGCGGGTTAATCCTGACGAGTATCAGTTTCTTTAGTCTTATGGATAGAGCCGGATGACTCTGTGGCT
>JBELDB010000114.1:0-4811 GCA_042094525.1 Congregibacter sp.
CTGGTCCAGATCTTGGTGCCGTTCACCACGTAATCGTCACCGTCGCGGTCCGCGGTCGTTTTCAATGAGGCGAGATCTGATCCGGAGCCCGGCTCCGAGTATCCCTGACACCACACATCATTGCCGGAAATGATGCCCGGGAGAAACTGCGTTTTCTGCGCCTCGGTGCCGAAGTGCATCAGCATGGGCCCAAGCATCTGTACGCCCATCATCACTGGATTGGGGGCGTTGGCCAGTTTGCACTCCTCCAGAAAAATGTAGCGCTGCTGAATGTCCCAGCCCGTGCCGCCATGCTCCATTGGCCACTCCGGCGCACCCCAGCCTTTGGCGTGCAGGATGCTCTGCCATTGGCGGCCTGCCTCGAAATCAGAGAACACGCTGGTCGTGCGTTCGCCTGCTCGGATCAGCTCTGGAGTCATCGCCTCTTTTAGAAAAGCCCGGATGGACGCTCTGAAAGTCTCGTAATCAGTCGGTATGGGGTTGGATGCATTCACGGTGCGTGTCCTCTCAGTCCAGTGCTCAGCTCAGCTGAACACCCTGTTCCTTCAGTTGCGCTCTCAACGTGGCCTTCTGGATTTTACCCGAGGGCGTTTTCGGCATTTCCGCTATGACGGAGAGCCACTGTGGCCATTTCTGCTTGGCCAGCTGTTGCTCGGCACACAACTCGGTCAAGTTTGCCAAGGTGGGTGCCTCGTCGCCGTAAACCGTGACAAAGACTGCTACACCCTCGACCAATCGCTCGTGCGGTGCTGAAACGGCTGCCGCTTCGGCCACGGCGGGGTGAAGCAACACGACCTCCTCAATCTCTCTGGCCGAGAGATTCTCACCACCGCGAATAATAATGTCTTTTTTGCGATCCGTGATGACAATGGCCTCTGAGTCGAGAAGCTGGCCGATGTCACCGGTTTTAAAGAAACCCTCCTCGGAAAACGCAGCGGCGTTCTGCTCCGCATCCCGATAGCCCTGCATCATCGAGGGGCCTCGCACCCAGATCTCCCCGTCGGCGTTCCGGCCCACGTCTTGGCCATCGTCATCGCAGATTTTGACTTCGTAGTTGTAGACCCTGCCATCGGTTTCGGCGGCCAACTGGGTTTCGCCTTCTGCCACGAACCCAACCGTGACCAAGGGCACCTCGGTAGAGCCGTAGACGCGCACCGCGAGACAGTTGGCCAGCACCTCGCTGGCGTCATAAATCAGGGCTGAGGGCACTGCCGCGCCGCCGCAGGCGAACAGGCGGAAGCTCGGCAGATCCTTGCTCTGATCACGGCAGGCGTCCACCAACTCGCGTAGAAACGGGGTGGCACTCACGCAGGTTGTAGCGTGGTGTGTCTCGATGAGTTCCACTGCACGGCTCACCACCCAGCTTTCCATAAGCAGCACTTTTGTATCGGTGAAAAACGGTAGCTCAATGCCATTCACGTAACCTGTGACATGGGTGACGGGCGACGGCATCAGCATCATGTCTTTGTCACCGAGGCCCCAGGCCTTCACGCCGTTATCCAATGCCTTGGCGAGGGTATTGTGACTATGGCGGACCGCTTTGGGATTGCCAGTTGTGCCCGAGGTGTAGAGCACGACCTTGGTGTCGTCAGGATCCACTACCGCCAACTCGGCCAATGCTGAGCCACTGCCCTCCATCACGTCCTCAAAACGCAGCACGTCGTCAGCCAAGTCGTCGTCACCACCACAGCACACGACATGCTGCAGGTGAGGCAGGCCAGGGCGTAACTCGCGGATCATGTCGACATAGTCAAACCCGCGAATGCGGTGCGGGATGACCAGAATTTCGGTTTTGGCATCGCCCAGAATGAATCCCAGTTCTTTGCCGCGGTAAATCGGCACCACCGGGTTGATCACCAGCCCGCAGATGGATGCGGCGATCGCCAACGGAACTGATTCGGGAATGTTGGGGAGTTGAAAGGTCAGCGTGGCGCCCGGTTTAACGCCCAGTTGCTGAATGCCTCTGGCCAGTTGGTTCGCCTGATGCCACGCCTCAGCAAAGGACAGCCGAACGCCTGAATCGAAAAGCAGCGCCGTGTCGTCCGGCCGCGAGGCCGCGCGATCGCTCGCTAGCGCCGCCAGCGTAGTGTGCCTGAACGATGTGTCAGTGATGAGATTCACTTATACCCCAGCATACTGTTCGCCATGACTGTTGTTATCGCTAGAGGGAACGAGCATTGGTTACTGCGAACCCACCAACGATCAAAAGTGCGTCGACCGTCTTTACAGTGGTTTCTGTCGGCGGTCGATGACTATATAGTATGGACCCGGTGTAAAACAAACCAACCCGCTTGTTTATCCGTCGCAGAACCCTCTGTTCGGGGGTGTGTAGACGAAACGCGAGTGACCGCAGTATCAGAGGAATTTCATGATTGATCCGAGTGAAAAGAGCGCGCGCATACTGGCCGAGTTACAGGCCTTCATGGCAGAGCATGTCTACCCCAACGAGGCGGCTCATCAAGAGGCCCTAGCGAGCGCAGACAATCGCTTCGCATCAATGCCGCTTGTCGAGTCGTTAAAGGATAAGGCTCGCAGCGCAGGCCTCTGGAATCTGTTTGTTCCGCCTGAGTACGCTGAATACAGCGATCACGGTGGCATGAGCTTTCTCGACTACGCACCGCTGGCCGAAGAAATGGGGCGCGTGATCTGGTCGCCCGAAGTCTTCAACTGCAACGCGCCTGACACCGGGAATATGGAGGTGCTGATGAAGTTCGGCACCGAAGCACAGAAGGCGGCCTGGTTAGCACCCTTGCTGGCCGGAGAGATTCGATCCTCCTATGCCATGACGGAACCGCAGGTCGCATCAAGTGACGCGACCAATATCCAGCTGGACATCCGCAGAGATGGCGATGAATGGGTCCTCAATGGGCATAAATGGTTCATCACCGGTGCGCCCTACGAGCGGTGCAAGATTTTTATCGTGATGGGCAAGAGCGACGCAGAAAATCCGAACCGGCATTTGCAGCAAACCCAGATCCTCGTGCCCAAAAACACGCCCGGGGTCGAAGTGCTGCGGCCCTTGACCACTCTTGGGTATGACGATGCACCGATTGGGCATGCTGAGGTGACGTTCACCGATGTCCGCGTGCCTGCAGAGAATCTTTTGCTTGGTGAGGGTAGGGGGTTTGAAATCGCGCAGAGCCGGCTGGCGCCGGGGCGCATGCACCATTGCATGCGGCTGATTGGCGCCGGACAACGTAGCCTTGAGCTCGCTTGTCAGCGCGTTGAAGGTCGGGAAACCTTTGGTAAAAGGCTGAGCCAGCATCAGTCGATTCGTGAGAATATCGCCAAGAGCTATGCCGAGCTGGAAATGGCGCGCCTATTGGTCCAGAAGACCTGCTGGCACATTGACCAGCATGGCGTGAAGCCCTCAATAGAATTGATTTCGGCAACTAAAATCAGTGTGCCGCTGATGATTCAGGCGATTATTGACCGCTGTATGCAAATGCATGGGGCAGGTGGACTGACCGAAGACTGGTGTATGGCCGAGCAGTTCAATTACGCGCGGTGGTGTCGCCAGGCAGATGGTCCCGACGAGGTCCACCAGATGGCGCTAGGCAAGCGCATTATCCAGCAGTATGCGGAGGTTTGAGGCTGGCTGCAGTCGCTAGCGTGCAGGGAAAGGTGACGATGTTGATATTGGCGCTGAGACGGCGACAACGGGCAAGCAGTATTCTAAAGATGAGTAGACGGGGTGGATAAACATGACTGATGACGAAAAGATGGCGTTCGTGCAGCAACTCTACGCCACAACAGGCGCGGGTGACTTTGATACTGCAGAGACGATGCTGACCGATGACTTTTTTATTATTGAGGCAGAGGGCCTGCCGATGGCGGGGGAGTACCGTGGCAAGACGGCGCTGCGTGATCTGTATTCACACGTCTTCGGGACGTTGAAGGTTGCTGATCTTGAGCCAGAGGGGATGACTGTCGGCGGGGACTATGTGATCAACGTAATTTCCTTCCGCTTCGAAGACCCCAGTCTTGAGCCCGCGCAGCTGGCTGAGTTGTTCCGGTTTCGCGACGGCAAAATTTGTGAGATCCGCCCCTATTACTTTGATCCGAAACCCATCGTGGATGCTTGGGCGCACTACAGCGCGGCCTGAGTAAAATAGGCTCACGAAAGTAAAAAGCCCCGCATTGCGGGGCTTTTCTATTTGTTATGCGGGGACCTTGTCGAATTAGCTCAAGTATTTGTCGAGTGTTTGATGCAGGTGCCGAATTCGACTTTCCTGATAGCTAGCCAGAATCACCTTGCCGGTTGCTGAGTTTTTCATGCCTTTCTGAACCGCTGGCAAGTTGGCATCGTCCTGATCAAAGACACCACCCAATGATCCCAGGTCTTCATGGGATGCGAAGGGCTGATCTGCTGGGATCACTGTGCAGGGTACCGCGGCTGGGCGCTCACTGCCTTTAGGGTGACGCAAGAGAATTCGAACATCGAAGATACAGCTGTCAGGATCGTTTCCATTGGGTAAGAAGCGATACACGATGTTGCCGCCGTAGCCGATCCACACTTGGAGGTTCGGGAACAGGCTGTATAGGATCGCGTCTTGGAGTTCGGCCATAGTGGGGTTGTCGAATTGCTCCCCGGCCGCTTCTTCAAACATCTCCTGATTCATCTGCGCAACGTATTCACGCGCGCTCTGGCCGTCTGTCATCTCGACGCCTTCGTCACTGTCTGTCGCCATTCGACCGGACAGTTTTAGGATGTCGCGGGTAATCGTTTCCTCACTCACGTCGCTCAGGTGCGGACTTGCGACGCCCATGGGTGTGACCGAGCGACTGACATTGTCACCCCAACAGTCGTA
>JBELDB010000115.1:0-4806 GCA_042094525.1 Congregibacter sp.
TCGTAGAGTGATTCACCCTTGGCAATCGCTGAGTGTTCAAAGCCGGTCGTTTCGCGAACCTCGCCACCCAGAAGATTGAAGGCGCTACCAAAGCTGATTCGGGTCCGGGTGGAAGGTTCAAAGAACATAGATCCCAAAATGGCGCCATCGAGCACTCGGGTCATACGCTCTCGATGTGCATAGGGGCGCATGGCATCAGCCACTGTAAAAAGCTGTTCGACGTCAGCCCGCTCGAACTGGCTGATACTCAGTATATGGCTACCGGCAAATTGCACGATATGCGCTCCACTGCTTCACTGCTCACTGATGCCATCGGCTGGCGCCGCTTCGCAAACCCCGCCAATCTCCGCTGCCGACTCGCTCACAGCACGCAGCCGGATGGAGAAGAGCCACTGTCTGCCGAAGCTTCCTCAATGACGTCTATTGTAGCCCCGATCATCCGCCGACACACAGGGATCTTACCCAGGTCTCGAGTTGGTTAAGCGCTTTCTCGGTGCGCTCCGTCATCTCGGGCCGCGCGCGCTCTTCAGCGAGCGCTTGCTCAAATTGTGCCAACGTGAACGACCCCTCTGACCGCTGCAACTCACAGTGTTCCTGCCATTGGGCCGTCTCGGCCTCACTGAGCGTCTCGGGAAAGTTCCGCGCACGGTAACGGAACAGCAACTCCGGAAGGCGCTGGTCACTGAAAGGAAAACTCTGCCCGGTGAGCGATGCGGGCTCATCGGTTATCGCCTGCTCGCAGAGCTTGCGATCCCCGTCACCGAGAAACCCGTCGTACAGCATGAGGTCCGGGTCTGAGCGCGGCGGGAACGACTGCTCCGCCCAGACACTCTGAATCCGCGCCACGAAACCCTCAGCATCCATTGACCGGGCTTGCCGGAGGGCAGCAAGGTGCCGTCGATGCAAATCACCATCCAGCCCCAACGCCTCTGCCACCGGCCCCGCAACCCACTGAGCAGGCAACAACACCGGCGCGCGGTTGAGACGGATCGTTTTGAGAGGAGGTCGCTCGATCCCTTCGGGCAAGGCGTCACGGGGTGTGAAGAGATGCTCACGAATCTCAGCGGGGTCACGCTCAAGAAAATCAGGCGATCTGCCCAAGTCCACACAGATCACCTCGCTGTTGTTGTGCGGGTGCCACGCGACAGGCGCAACCAAAGCCAGATTGTGTCGCTCACCACCAAACATGCCTGACACATGCACCAGAGGCGTCAGGTTCTGTATGTCGATCAATGCGCTGACCACGCGCTTGGATCGCTGCGCATACAGCACGTTGAAAAGCTCGCTATCGCAGCGTTTTAACAATCGAGCCATCTCTATCGTGGCGATCACATCAGCCATCGCATCATGAGCCGCACCGTGCTCTATGCCATTGGCCGCAGTCAGTTCCTCAAGCCGAAAACTGGTAAGACCATCGTCGCGCAACGGCCACTCAATGCCCTGCGGGCGCAGCGCGCGATAAGCGCGCATCACATCCAAGAGGTCCCACCGGCTATTGCCGTTCTGCCATTCCCGGGCGTAGGGATCCCGCAAACTGCGCCACAGGGCAAAGCGGGTGATCTCGTCATCAAACCGGATCGAGTTGTAGCCGATGCCACAAGTCTTTGGTTGAGAGAGTTCCGTGTGAATGCGAGCGATAAACTCTGTTTCGGGCAGCCCTTCTTGCGCAGCGAGCTGCGGGGTGATGCCGGTGACCCGCACCGCTGCCGGATGAGGCAATCGATCGGGAGTGGGCTGCGCATACAGGGTCAGCGGATCACCAATGATCTCCAACGCCGCGTTAGTTCGCACTCCGGCGAACTGCCAGGGTCTATCCTGGGTCGCATCCGCACCAGATGTTTCGTAGTCATGCCAATAAAACGACTCAGATGAGCTCAAGCGCCTGCTCTTCGATCTGCGCTTTCCAGATCTGTGGTCCGGTGACGTGCACAGACTCGCCTGCACTGTCGACCGCAACACTCACTGGCATGTCCTTCACGGTGAAGGCGTAGATCGCCTCCATGCCAAGGTCTTCAAAAGCCACCACCTCGGCCTTGGTGACCGCCTGAGACACCAGATAGGCCGCGCCACCTACCGCCATCAGGTAGACCGCGCCGTGCTTCTTGATCGCCTCCACAGCCACCGGCCCCCGCTCGGCTTTGCCGATCATGCCGGCCAGCCCGGTTTGCTCAAGAATGTAGTCAGTAAACTTATCCATACGGGTCGCCGTGGTTGGACCCGCGGGGCCCACTGCCTCATCTCGCACCGGGTCTACCGGCCCCACGTAGTAAATGAACTTGCCGGCCAAATCCACCGGCAGCGACTCGCCCTGCTCGAGCATCTGCGTCATGCGCTTGTGGGCCGCATCGCGACCCGTGAGCATGGTGCCAGAGAGCAGCACGGTCTCACCCGGCTTCCAGGTGTGAATGTCCTCCCGGGTCACGGTGTCGAGATCGACTCTGCGCACGGACTCGCCCGGCTCCCAGCTGATGTCAGGCCACTGATCAATATCGGGCGGGGCTTGTAAGGCGGGCCCATCACCCGTGAGCGTGAAGTGGGCGTGGCGCGTCGCAGCACAGTTGGGAATCATCGCCACCGGCAAGGACGCGGCGTGGGTCGGATAGTCCATGATCTTGACGTCCAGCACCGTCGTCAGTCCACCCAGCCCCTGAGCACCAATGCCCGTGCGGTTAGCGGCATCCATAATTTCCAGGCGCAGCTCCTCGACGCGGCTCTGCGGGCCGCGGGCCCTGAGTTCGTGTATGTCGACCGGCGCCATGAGTGATTCTTTGGCGAGCACCATCGCCTTTTCGGCAGTCCCACCAATGCCGATGCCAAGGATGCCTGGCGGGCACCATCCTGCCCCCATGGTGGGCAGAGTTTTCGCAACCCAGTCGACGATACTGTCCGATGGATTCAACATGGCCAGCTTGGCTTTGTTCTCTGAGCCACCCCCCTTAGCGGCGACCTGCACGCTCACGGTGTCACCGGGCACCAAGCGGGTGTGAATGACCGCGGGCGTATTGTCACGGGTGTTTTGGCGGCGCCCGGCCGGATCCTCAAGGATCGAGGCGCGCAGGGTATTGTCCGGGTGGGTGTAGGCTCGACGGACACCCTCGTTGATCATGTCATCCAGAGAGCAGTCTGCCTCCCACTGAACCGACATGCCGATTTCGATGAAGATCGTGACGATCCCGGTATCTTGGCAGATGGGCCGGTGTCCCATCGCGCACATCCGAGAGTTAATCAGGATCTGCGCCATCGCATCCTTCGCCGCGGGGTTCTGCTCCATTTCCCAGGCACGGTGGACCGCCTGCACAAAATCCAGTGGGTGGTAGTAGGAGATGAACTGCAGTGCATCGGCGACACTGTCGATGAGATCCTGCTGTTTGATGACCGTCATAACGGCGCTATGCCCCCCTTCTCTGTCTTTACTGCATACCCGGCGTGCTCATTGCCGCCACATCGGCCTCAAGCTCGGCGATGCTGGCATTGATCTGGCGCCGGAACGCATTGATCGACTCTATCCACTCGGCGTTGCTTTCCACCTGCTTCCTAAGCGCAGCTCGCTCAAGATTGGACTTATTCAGCCCGTCGGCCAACCGCTCTACGTCGGTCTGAGCGCGCTGGGCGCTGGCAGCCAGACGTTCAAGGTCGCCCGCCACCTGAGTCAGAGCTCCCAGCTCCGTCTGCATAGCCGCCAATTGCTCGGCCTGTGAAGTGGTTTTGTTGTTCAGCCCCGTGATCTGCTTTTCCTGGGTCACCACGGTTTTTTCGAGTTTGGTGATCTTGGAATTGCTGGTCTTGCGGGCATCCCACAGTTTGCGCACTTCGGTATCGAGCAATCTCAATTGAGCGCCCATCGCCGCTGCCGATTTATTCACCGTCTCGTCGGTATCAGACAGCAGCGCCTCTAGGTCCGCCACCCGGCCCTGGGTCGCCTTTTGCTGAGTCTGCGAGGCGTCCAGCAGGGTTTGTAATTGCCACGCCCAACCACAGGCAATTCCCGCTACCGCCAACGCGATGGTCAGCACCAGCCGTGCCGTCAGCCCCATTGCTGCCTCGGCGCGCGCTGCACGCGCAGGAATGGCTCCCCGAGGCGCGGAGGAAACCGCTTCGTCCCGATTAGCAGTAAAAGAGGGGATATCGTTGAGATCGTCACGCGACATAAACGTCACTCGTCACCGGTTTTTCTGATTATATCGCGGCATGACGCCTGCGCGATGCCAGGGCGAATTATTCCCGTTGGCGTCGCCGCTGCAACGACTGTAGTGATCAATCCCCGCGCAAAGCGCGCTTCAAATGGCCGCCATCGCTCACAATATCGTCGGGCACCTTCAGCTTGAGCAACCGCGCGACGACGGGGTAAACGTCCAGCTGATGCGCCTCGGGAATCACTTTTCCACTTTCAAAGCCCGGCCCTACGGCCACCAGAAATGCCGCCATATCCTCTACGGTGGCGGGATAACCATGCATTCCGCGGAGATCCGTGTTCTTTCCGCCTCCGTGGCGAAACACTCTGGGCGGGTCGGTCTCAATAATGAGATGACCCACCGCTGGATGGCCCTCAAAATGGCGCTCGGCCAAATCGGCTGCTGATAAGCGTCGATAGCGCCCCTCGCTTTGTGCATCCAGCGCTACCGCCAGACTCTCGATGTCTGCCGCGGGGTCTCGCTGGTAGTAAGTGACCCGGGTGCTGCCATTCACGCGCTTGAAGCCTTTAGGGCGAGGCAATGTGTTGGTGTCTATGAACAGCTCAGGGTCCACTTCTGACATACCGTGATCTGACACCAGCACCAGATGGATGCCGGCATCGTCACGGCGGTT
>JBELDB010000116.1:0-4751 GCA_042094525.1 Congregibacter sp.
ACTCGAGGGTGCTCAAGGTATCGATCGATGATGCTGATGGCTTCGATGTTGTCCGACACGCCGCTAACCCCGGGTAGCAGCGAGCACATGCCTCTGACAATCAACCGGATTTCCACCCCGGCCTGGCTCGCCTCGTAAAGCTTCATGGTCAGCTGACGATCCACAAGGTTATTGCACTTGAGCGTCATCATCGCGCGATAACCCTGCTTCGCATTGCGGATCTCACGATCAATCCTTGCTTCTAGCCCTGACCGAGAGCTGTGCGGCGACACCAACAGCTCTTCATAATTCGGTAATCGGTAGTTAAATTTGAGGAACTCAAAAACTGCGGCCACATCCCTACCGATCGTCTGATCGGAAGTCAGCAATGAGAAATCCGTATAAAGGCGCGCCGTTTTCTCATTGAAATTGCCCGTGCCGATATGGCTGTAGTAGCGGATGCCTTTTTCTTCCCGTCGCTCAATAGAAAACAGCTTGCAGTGCACCTTCAAGCCGGGAATACCAAAGATCACCTCGACCCCAGCCTCGGTCAGCCGTTGCGCCATTTCGATATTGGCGTGCTCATCGAACCGGGCAGCGAGCTCCACCACTGCGGTCACGCGCTTGCCATTGTGTAGCGCATTCAGCAACGCCTCGACCACCCGCGAATTCTTGGCTGTGCGATACAGGCAGATCTTGATCGAGGTCACCGCGGGATCCAGCGCCGCGGTCTTCAGCACATCAACAAGGTAACCAAACGAGTGATAGGGAAAATACAGCAGCACATCCCGCTCTCTGATGACCTCAAAAATACTGGCCGCGTCATCGAGGTCCGGCAAGTTAATGCGCGGGTGCGGCTTAAACTCTAGCGCCTTGCCTCCCGGGTTCGGGAACGACAGAAAGTCTTTGGAGTTATGGTATCGGCCACCGGGAATCAAACTGTCGTAGCGTCCAAAACCGAAACTTTTGCGCAGGGCATTGAGAAGCTCCTCCGGCATCGTTTTGTCATAAACAAACCGCACCGCATCGGCTCGGCGTCGCTGCTTTAGGCTCGAAGCCATTCTCTCAATCAGACTCTCGTTTATTGAAGGATCAAGCTCTAACTCTGCGTCTCTGGAAAATTTGAAGCAATAGGCATCGACAGATGTCAGCTCAAAAACCCCGCGGAAGACCTGCGGCAAACAGGCTCGGATCACGTTATCTAGAGTGATATAGACAGTGCCTCTGCGGCGTCCTTTTTGGCGGGGGATTTCAATAAAACGACCCAACTGCTCCGAAGGCACCTCCAGTACCGCAAAACGCTTCCCCTCTGGCGTTCGAATCATTACGGCGAGGTAGAGCGATTCGTCTGCAAGATTTGGGATCGCCAGCGACTCTTCCAGTAAGATTGGCTCTAGCTCGGGCAGGACTGTATCCCTGAAATACTGCTGAACAAACGCTGCCTGTCCTTCGTCAAGCTGCCCTTCGTGGATAAGGTAGATTTTCTGCCGATGCAGCTCCTTCATCAACGCGGCATATATCGCATCAAATTCTTTTTGTAGCGACACAACCTCTTTCTGGATTGACTGCAGCAAGTCTTTTGCGCTCTGGCGCTGTGGCCCCCTGGAAACACTGATAAGCCTGCGAACTTCTGCAACGCGAACGCGAAAGAACTCGTCGAGGTTGTTAGAGAAAATACCCAAATAACGCACCCGCTCGATCAACGGGACGGCCGGATTCTGCGCCTCCTGCAGAACGCGCGCATTGAACGAGAGCCAACTGAGTTCTCTGGGAAAGAAAAGCTGGCCATCGAGGTCAGCCCACCGGGTTGTGACCGAGTTATTACTCATCGCGTCCGTTCTAAGGTGTCATGCTTGCCTAAAGCCGGGGACCTCACCTTACACACAACCTGATGTCATTCGCTACCATCCTATTGCGCAGCCACATCGCATTAGGATCGCCTAGTGCCAGATTAGTGCCGCTTAGTGCCGCTTAGTGCCGCTTAGTGCCGACGTATAAAATCCGCCGCAGCACTGGCGCACGCTTCCGGCGCCTCCAAGGGTAGCAGGTGCCCGCCCGCCAACGACTGGACTTCCACCGCCTGGTTGATCGCTTGTGCCCAAGAGAGCCTCTCTGCATTCAACACATCTGAAGATTCACCAGCAACGACCAAAGCTGGGCAAGCCAACGCTTTAAGAGAACCCGTCATCCTTGGCACAGATCGATAAATGCAGGCCTCCCAGGCACCGCTGTGACGCAGTGTGACGCTGCCATCAGGCTGCGCAATGTGGCCTGCCGCTACGTAATCCATGAGTACGGGGTCGCTGACCCCGGCAAACACTCTTTTGCCGCGGTAGAAGTCAAATGCTGCGTCACTGCTCTCGAACACATGCGGCCGTGAGAGGGCGCGCTTCACTATGGGGACTGCATCGGGTTTGAAAAAAGAGAACACTCTGGCCCAAAACCAGATGCGCGTCGGCACCAACACCGGGTCGAGCGCGACAATACCGGAGAAGAGGTCAGGCCTGCGGGCTGCGGCAAGTATTGCCGAAGCCGCTCCCATTGAATGACCGATGAGCCATACGGGCCCCTGCTCGTCGCCCTCTATCCGCCCAATGAGATCGGAGGCATATGTTTGCCAAGTCAGAAACGTGGGGGCCGGCTCACTGGACACTAACGGTCTGTGGGCGTGAGTACTCACCGGCTGACCCAGATATTCACCCAGCGCATTTAAGAGGATGCGATAAGAGCCTGGTGGATAACCATTGGCATGAGAGAACAACAACTTCATCTCGCCATTATGGGGGATTCTCAGAGCTTCGAGAATTCCCGGTTCAGATCATACTGTCGGGATGTCACGTAGCGCTCCATCGCCTCAATGCGGCTGGCAGCTTTGGCCACCCGGTCTTTCGCCTTGCGCACACGTTCTGCCGGCGCATCGCTGTAACGAAAGACCGTCTTACGTCGATAGGCGTGGCGATCCTCGTCATACTCCATCTCGATCTCCACCTCCTCTTCGGGCAGGTCGGACCATCGCGACGTCTTCGGGGCAATCGCTACCCACGCAATCACGTACAGCCAAAATGCGAGAGCGCCTGTGAACATCAAAAGCGCCAGGGCCGCGAGACGGACCACCCAGTTGGGCACATCCCAGTGCACCGCCAGCCCAGCGCAGACCCCGCCAATCCATCCTTCGGAGCGGTTACGATATAAACCCACACCCCACCCGCGACGGCGGCTCTCACCAAAACTTCTATTGCGATTGGACATCTCTACACCTCCTCCTTGGTCTGGTCGCCACGTTGCTGGCGCCAGTTTGGGTGATCGGCTTCGAGTATCGACTCTAATGACTCGATGCGATCCGCCATTTGATCCACTGCCACCAACATTTCTTCCAGCGCCTGCCGATCATCCTCACTGAGCTGGCTGCTGGATCGGCTCACGCTCCGGTAGTGCATGACGATCCAAGTGGGTGCCACGATCACCATGAACAGCACCATGGGCACAAATAACATTTCAAACGGGTTCATTTCCCCTCCCTGTTGATCACTGCGCGCGCGTTACGCCCAGCCCCTATTCCTTTGGGTTCGATTATGACAGCTATGGTCATACCTTTTTGGACTCAGAATCTTCAGATGGCTCGGTCTCAGATTGCGTCATGGCGTCTTTGATTCGCAAGAGTTCCTCATCTAGCCAGTCCTGTTCACCCAGCGCCTCAATCTCAGCCGCCAGGCTGGAAGCCGTATCGCGCCCAAGATCCATCGCCTGCAGCTCCCCTTCGAGGGTATCCACCTTGCGCTCAAAGCGCTCAAACTTGGCAAAGGCATTATCCAGCTCGTCCCGCTGAACCTGCTTTTTCACCTGCACACGTGAACTGGCGGTCTTAGCGCGCAGCAAAATAGCTTTTTGCTTGGCCTTGGCGTCATCCAGTTTTTGCTGGAGCTGGCCGATCTCTTCATTGAGTTGACCAATCTGCTCACCAGAAGCCATCAGCTCATCTTCAACTACTCTCAACGTGTCTTCCACCGCGCGGCGCTCCTGTAGCGCCGCCTTGGCCAGATCATCGCGCCCCTTCGACACCGCCAACTTCGCTTTCTCCTCCCAGGCAGTGACCTCGGCAGCGATGCGATCGCGCCGGCGGGAGGCGGTTTTCTGCTCAGCGATGACCCGCGCTGACGCACTTCGTACCTCAACGAGCGTGTCTTCCATCTCCTGAATAATCAGGCGAATCATCTTTTCCGGATCTTCAGCGCTGTCACACAACGCATTCAGATTGGAGTTCACGATATCGGATATTCTTGAAAAAATGCCCATGTCCCTCTCCTCTTACACGATTTCAGTACTTGCGCGCTCCGCCATCTCGGCACAGTCGAGCGCTGCGAGTTCGGGTGACACACCACCCGCCTCGCGCTTTTCAATACACAGGGCGTAGTCGCTGGGTGCGTCTTCGCTGACCACGGTTACCATGCCGCAGCCCGCCATCAGCAATACACCTGCCACCATCGCGCCAATCATTCTGGCCCGCGCCACGCTCACATCTCGTTCCATTACCTTCGAATCAACTCGCATAGCGCTCTTCTCCTTCTACACCTTGCAACGGCTGATTGGGGGCCACATAGCGACCCGCCAGACTCCGGCCCAACCAATAAGCGCCCTCCACCGAAGCCGTGACAAACCCAAAGGTCGCGGCTGCTCTGGCGGGCCCGGCGAATACCGCCACGGCACTGCAAACAAACAACACGGCCATGTAAACCAGCGCTCTCTCGTCGATAACATCCATTTCATCTCTCCGT
>JBELDB010000117.1:0-4663 GCA_042094525.1 Congregibacter sp.
TCGAACTGGAATTCCCGCCACTCATCGGCAATCGGCCCCAGCCAGTCGATCAAGCTGATTGCGTCGGAGTCGAAGTTCACAAAAATAAATTTGCCGAAGGTTTCACAGCGAATGCCCGACAGGCTGCGGCAGCTGAAGTCGAGGTCTCTGAAGTCCTCGGGGTCTTTGATGGCCTTGAGTTCGCCATCGAGGGAATAGCTCCAACCGTGGTATTTACAAGTCAGCCTGAGCCGCTTGCCTTTAGGTTCGGTGACCACGGGGGCACCCCGGTGCGAGCAGACGTTATAAAATGCTTTGACCTCGCCCTGTTCGGTATGCACCAGCACCACGGGCTCTCCGGCTTGCTCCCAGGTCATGTAGCAACCGGGCTCCGGAATCTCATCGAGGTGTGCGGCAAACAACCACGATTTTCTGAAGATTTCGCGCTGCTCGAGCTCAAAAAATCGGGGGTCGGTATAGCGACCGGCAGGGATATCAGGCAGGTGGGGAAACCCCTCGGGCGGCTCGGTACGGGCCGCTTCATACTCCATCAGCGCGCGCAGCGTCTGAATTTCCTGTTGCTCCATAGACCTATGCTCCGCAAATATCTGAGCTAATGCTGTCGGCGCGTGCCACTCGATATTGATGGTTTGCTACCGTCATTGGTGGTCGACACGGTGCAAGCCACGGTACGGAATGTCATATGACATGTAAACGATTTGCCTAGCCGTACGCCGAGTGTTCATGCCATTTATATTAAGTCACCGAGAGAGGAGGTGACAGCAGTTACGCCAGCCAAATGAGTTTCCCCTGGTGTCTCTCCCAACTCGCCACCATCTCACTACCATCCCGCTACCACCCCAGTAACGCAGCCGCTATGCTGGTGCGACCGCATAGGCAGAGAGGTCACAGCATGCCATGTTTACTCACTCGAATTCTGGTTGTGGTGTTGTTGGTGGGTATCGGCTCGACGAACGGACACGCCGCGGAGCCGCTGCCCGCACCTTCGGTTCAGGCCGAAAATTTACTGCGTGAGTCGATTGCCGGTGTGGAAGGCAAAGAGATTATCGTCAGTCGCGTCAGCTTTCCGCCGCGTACCGAATTGCCGTGGCACTGGCATCCCGGCGAGGAATTTTTCTACGTGATCGAGGGTTCTGTGACGCTCAAACGGAAAGGGTTTTCTGACGCATACACAAAGAAGGGCGATGCGCAGAAGATCGCCGCCGAGGTTATCCATACGGGGCAGACTGGTGAGCAGGGCGCTGAGTTGGTGATCTTTCGTGTGCACTCGGCAGGCCAGCCCGAGCGTTATTTGGTGGATTAAGCTGGTGGATTAAGAAAAAGGGGTTTGCCCGTGTTGGAGCTGGAAGGCAGGACAGTGGTTATCACAGGGGGGGCGACAGGTATTGGCTTCGGTTTGGCCAAAGCCTGTGGAGCGCTAGGCGCGCATGTCGTGATGGGTGAGCCGCGGCAGGCGCGCCTCGATGCCGCGTGCGAAGCGCTAGCGCAGCTAGGGGTATCCGTCCGCGCGTTCGAACTCGATGTGACCAACGCGGATCAATTGGAGCGCTTTGCCGAGGATGCTTTTGCTGCGTTCGGTGAGGTGGCACTGGTCATCAACAATGCCGGGGTGGGTCAGACCAGGGGCTCGGTGATTGATACCGCTTTTGAGGAAATGCAGCGGGTGATGGCGGTGAACTTTGAAGGGGTGTGGCGGGGTTGCCAGGCATTCGGCCGGCGCCTGATTGATCAGGGCACCCCTGCGGGGCTCTACAACACGGGCTCGGAGAACAGCTTCTTTATTGCAGTGAGCCACTCGGCTGCCTACGTGGCCAGCAAGCATGCTGTGTGGGGACTGACCGATGCCCTGCGCAAAGAGATGCCTGAGCACATTGCTGTAGGCATGATTGCGCCGGGGTTTGTGGGCTCCGAGCTGATCCCCGAGTCGATGCGCCCGATGGGCATGCCGGTGGATGAGTTCGCCGGCATCATCCTGCCCCAGATACTGGCGGGCGAACCCTATGTGGTCTCGCACGGATACAATCAGGTGCGGATCGATGAGCGCCAGACCGAGATTACCAACGCTTACCAACGCTCGGCGCCACGTGAGAAGGGTGATGAGCGCTACGACGTGAACTGGCTGCTACAGTCACTGAGCAACTAAAGTGAGACGCGTTATTAAACTCCGGTCTGTATGACATGACTGGCCCCCGCTACATGCTGATCAGCGCGCTGTCTTTTGCGCTGATGGCTGCCCTTGTGAAAGAGGCGGGGCAGCTCGGCATCCCGCTACTGCAGATTATTTTTATCCGCGCCGTCATATCAGTTGTGCTGTCCCTTGCGGATATCCGACGCGCGAGGGTGCACCCTCTGGGTCATCGCCGTGCACTGTTGTTGGGCCGCGGCGTGTCCGGCTTTTTGGCATTGACCGGCGTCTTTTATGCCCTGATTCATCTCTCGATGGCGCAAGCCACTGTGCTGCAGTATTTGCACCCGGTGTTCACCGCGGTGTTGGCGTTTCTTTTTCTCGCAGAGCGCCCGACTCCCGCAACGCTCGCCTGTATCGCGCTGAGCCTGTTGGGGCTCATGTGCATAGTCTCGCCGTATTGGTCCGCACCCGTTGATGCAGACATCCCCTTTTGGCCTGTTGTGGCAGGACTGGGCGGGGCGCTTGGCAGCGGCATTGCCTATACATTGGTGCGTAAGCTGGTGGCGACTGAGCATCCGTCGGTGATCGTGTTGTACTTTCCGCTGGTTTGCTTGCCGGGAACGCTGTTGTTGGCCGGCGGTGATTTCATTTGGCCGACTGCAGCCGGGTGGTGGGTGTTATTGGGGGTAGGATGCTTCACTCAGTTTGGCCAGTTGGCACTGACCAAAGCCATGCAGCTGGATGCGGCGAGCCGGGTGACCAGTCTCAGCTACGTGCAGATTATCTTTGCGGCCATATTGGGTTGGTTGGCTTTCGGGGAGATTCCAAGCCAGCCAACGCTTTGGGGCGGCGGGCTGATTTTGCTGGGTGCGGTTGTCAGCGCCTGGCTGCAGCCTAGGTCGACTCAACCAATCTAGTGCCCGGCGCGAAAGGCGCCGCAACCGCGGTCTCCATGAAGCGCTCGGGTAGCGAATTGAGTCTTAGGGGGTGTTAGTCGAGAGGGGCTTGCGTCACCGCAGTGGATGCTCGATCAGCAGGGTCGGCACGCCGAGTGTGTGTGACTTAGCGGTGCACACCCGTGTGCCCGGCTTGCGCCCGTCGCGAATATTGGAAATCTCCACGCCCTGCTCGCTAAGCCTTGCATGAGTGGCTTCGATATCGTGTGTCTTGAGCGCCAGCCCCCAGAGCGCATCTTGTTCAGCGGCTTTGTCTGATGCGATGACTTCGATGCTCATTGAGCTCGCGCGAAAAAAGAGCTGGGTGCCGCCCCACTCGGGCACATCCTGTTCGAGCGCGAGACGAATGCCGAGCTGCTCCCCGTAAAACGTCTTGGCGGCTTCGGCGCTACGAGTGTTGACCACCACATGATCTACGCCGGCGATTTCGCCTTGTGCGAGTGGCGTTGCTTCAGGAAGCGCCGATCCTGGTTCGTGCTGGATGCAAAAAGAGAAGATACCTCTGGCTGCCGCCGGATCCCAAAAAATGTTGTGCCAGCGGCGCTCGGCGCCCGTTTGCTCATCTACTCCATGGCCGGGCATGGGATCAGAGGCCTCTAGCCCCTGTGCTCTGGCCTGTGCGATGAAGTCGTTGGCGTCCTCGGTGCCAAAAACCAGGCCGCCAAGGCAGTCTCCTCGTTCATCAAGAATGCCATTTACGATATCAGCCGCCAGCCCTTCACCCTGGGGTGCGAGCAATTCGATATAAGTGTTATCGAGCTTGAATAACGTGTTCGCCGTGCCGTAGTCGGGGTGTGCGCCACGCCAGCTGGGTGATCGACCCAGCAGCTGACTGTAATCGGCAGTCGCTGAGGCAAGATCTTGTACTGTGATGATGAGATGGTCGACGGATGTATTCATGATTACTGTGGTACCCCATTCAAGGGAGCTTAAAAAGGTCTTCTACACAACAGCCCAGGGTGCGTGCAATTTTGAGCGCCAGTACAGTTGAGGGCACGTACACGCCGTTTTCGATGGCGTTAATGCTCTTTCGCGAGACTTCCGCGCGCTCAGAGAGTTGCTGCTGAGTGAGGCCAGCTGATTTACGCGCGGCCTCGAGGTTGTTCAGTAGCTTTTCGTGATGCTTACCCAAGTGATGGGCCTTTATCGCTTCTCAAATTCTTCGACGGCGTCAGTGAGCTCTTCACCGGTGTTGGGGTAGAGGTAGCCCGCGATCATCGTGCCAATACCGATAGCACCTACCAACAAGCCAATTCCCTCAAAAAAATTTCCGAAAGCCGCCGCTCCCAGCAGGTAGATACCCACACCAACAAATAGCGTAATGACACCGCCGCGTCGGTAATCGATCGGCGCCTTCTTTCGTTCGTCGAAGAGGCCGAGTAGCTGTTCCACTTTGGTCGGGTCATCAAGATGCTTGGCAATTTCGATCACTGCCTCGCGCTTGCCCTTTTCCTCGTGATACAGCCAAACAAAAACGGCGACTGGCACAATGATGCCGGTCAGAATGCCGAGTACTGGGACAATTTCGCCAATCATGGGAAGTGACCTGTTCGTATCAAATGTAACGTAAACGTATCAC
>JBELDB010000118.1:0-4635 GCA_042094525.1 Congregibacter sp.
GATGGATGCCGGATCGGAAACACTTGGTATTCATCATATTCTGGCCGTCGTCCTGTTTGCCGTTGGCTTTTACTTTCAGGCCGTTGCGGACTATCAGTTAGAGCGGTTTCGGAAGACCCGGCACAGCCCAGAGGAAATATTGGACCATGGGCTGTGGGCACTCTCCCGCCACCCTAACTACTTCGGTGAAAGTTTGATTTGGTGGAGCTTTGGCTGCCTTGGCCTGTCCCACGAACTGGGGCCAATCGGCTTGTTGGCGCCGCTGTATGTGACGTGGTTTATGGCGCGCGGCTCGGCTACGCCCATGCAAGAAAAGTATCTGGCCAAAAAGAAACCGGGGTACGCAGCCTATGTTGCGCGCGTGCCGGAATTCTTTCCCAAGCTAAAGCCCTTATGCCATCGCTGACCCAGCGGACCGTGATCGTGACTGGCGCCGGCAAGGGGCTCGGCAGGGCTTATGCCGTTGCCCTCGCGTCCGAGGGCGCCAACGTGCTGGTCAATAACCGGCGCCACCCGGGCGAGGGTGATGAAGACACATCAGCCATGGCAACGGTGTTGGCCATTCGCGCGCGCGGCGGCACTGCCGAGCCAAACTATGCGGACGTATCTGACCCCGCCAGTGGTCCGAGTATGGTGGCGCATGCCATGGACTGTTACGGACAGGTTGACGCCGTGGTCGCAAATGCGGGCATAGAAAAAATCAGTCGTTTTGAACACTTGTCACTCGATGATTTTCAGCAGGTTTTCAATACCAGTTTCTTTGGCAATCTTTACCTGGTGCAGGCAGCCTGGAGGCACTGGTTGAACACCGGTGCCGGTAGGGCCGTGCTCACCACCTCGGGGGCCGGGCTGTATGGCAATCATGGCCAATCCGCCTACAGCGCTGCCAAAGCCGCCGTCATAGGTCTCACGAAAGCCCTGTCCATCGAGGGCGCATCGAGAAACATCAAGGTGAATGCCCTGGCGCCCTACGCACATACCGCCATGACAAAAGATTACCTGGACTCGGCAGATAGTGATTTGCTGGCGCCGGAGAAGGTGGCGCCCCTGGTCAATTACTTGACCAGTGCCGACTGCGACTTGTCCGGTGAAATCCTGATTGCCGGTGGTGGTCTGGTTCGAGCGGCGCATATGGCGGAGGAGGCCGCCCTGCCTATTGAGGCAGACATAACGGCGACGATCGCGCAGTTGCGAGACCAGCCCAAGGCAGCGTATGCGTCGGCTAACGACTCATTTTTGAATTTGAAGTTTCTCATGACCGATCTGAGTACCAGAGCGGATGCCACCGATCGTTAATCACGCGTGCTACATCAATACGGAAGATGCGAACCGGTATCGTTCTTGTGGTGCGTGGCTGGACGTCACGCTTTATGACTACCTGACCAAGAACGCAGCGCTGTACCCCCAGCGCGAAGCGTTAATTGAGCCCCCCAATAAAGAGGATTACCAAGGGGTGTCTCCACGGCGCCTTAACTGGTGTGAACTGCTCGCCGCGGTAAATGCCCTGAGTCGCCTCTTTCAACGCCTCGGGGTTGGACACGGTGACGTCGTCATGGTGCAGCTTCCCAACACATGGGAAAGTCTTGCTATCCTCTTTGCCATCACGCGTTTGGGTGGCATCGTCAGTCCGATTTCCAGCCAAAGCCGTCAAGCTGAGTTAGCCCACGCGATTGCCTGTCTTCATCCGGTGGCATATGTCTGCAGCCGAAACCTGAAGGGCACCGACTATGCGGCGTATTTCGAGGACCACCTGCCCTCATTCGAGGGCACCGTTCTGGCCATTGAAGACCTGCCTGACCTGACCGAGCCTGGCGGCTCGCCTGACCTTGCCGCGGGCGCCCCTGTTAAAGAGCGACCCAGCGCCGACGATATTGCGACTATTTGTTGGACTTCGGGTACTGAAGGCTCGCCAAAAGCCGTGCCACGTACGCACAACAACTGGAACGCGAGTGCGATTGGGGTGAGTGAGGGTTTTGGTATGGGCACTGAACCCGAGCAGATCTTGCTGCCTTTTCCATTGATTAACACCGCCGCTATCGGCGGAGTGACCATGCCGTGGTTGTATAACGGCGGCACGCTCGTACTGCATCAGCCCTTCGAACTAGATGTGTTAGTGGAGCAGCTTATCAGCGAAAAAATCACCGTCATGCTGGCTGCCCCGACCGCACTGCAGGCTATTCTAAGCTCACCTGCCGTGCAACAGGCGGGTGACGCACTGCGCTTGCGCGCGGTCGGATGCGGCTCAGCGGCACCAAGCCCCTCATTGCTGAGGCACTACGAGCAGACATTGAATATCAGCATTATCAATATGTTTGGTGCCAACGAGGGCACGTTACTTTGCAGCGACAAGACATTAATCTCCGACCCGAATGACAGAGCGACACTGTTTCCTCGCGTCGGTATGTCCGAGGTCATCTGGCCCAACAGCGCGGCGAACTGGCTGAGTTCTCGGTTGCTGGACGTCGAAACCGGAGAAGAAATTACCAGCCCGGGCCGTACTGGAATGCTGCTGGTAAAAGGGCCGTCCATTTTCCCTGGCTACTTCGGCAATGGCGTTCTCGATCGTTCCTCGTTCACAGGGGATGGCTTCTTCAAAACCGGCGATCTCTTTCAAATTACCCAGCGCCACGGCAAGCCCCATTATCTGAAAGTCGTCGGCCGACAAAAAGAGCTGGTTATTCGTGGCGGCTACAACATATCGCCACTGGAGGTAGATGCCGCGCTGGCCGAATTTCCCGACGTTGTCGAGCTGGCCTGTGGTGGCATTTTCGATGTCCATTTTGGGGAGCGGCTGTGCCTCTACGTGGTACTCCGGGAAAACATAACGACCTCACTGTCAGGGGTGTGTTCTTTTCTGGAAGCAAAAGGGCTGGCAAAAATCAAGTGGCCAGAAAAAATTGTTGTTATCGAGACGCTGCCGCGCAACGCGCTCAACAAAGTGGTCAGGGCCGAACTGCAAAACCAGACCGTAATCTGGGAGGAGGCCGCCTTTTAAACGAAATCCCGGCGCAGGCCTTGGCGACTGGCCGCGAGCTAATCCTCCGCGGTTGCCAGTTCCTCGCCGTGAACCCAAACGCCGTGAAAACCGATGTTAAAGCGCCGGGGCATTCGAACCGTTGCGATGGGCCCTTTGGCAATGTTTCTGGCGTCAAAGATCAGACAGCGCGAACCCCAATCATTACGCGAGTGCGTGTAGGTAATAACGTAACCGTCGTCTTCGGCGCTCTCAACATCGGATCCTGCCTTTGGAGCAAACCAGGATTCCGAGCCACTCACCCCCGACCCATAATCAAAGCGTTGGATCTCTCCGGTTTGATAATCGTATTTGACCAGGGCATCAAAGGTTTGGCAGCGACCCTCAATGGCGCCCTCTTTAGGTGACTCCGGCAGTACCTGGAGATAACTGAAGCGATTCGGCACGCCGGCGAACCGACTGTTGATGGTAGGAAACTCCAGATTGAGCGTATTGAGCAAACGCTCTGTGGTTTCACCTGTCTTCAGATGCAGGCGCCACTCGTGCAGTTCATGGCTGCGCCTGCGTTCTGCCAGCTGCGAAGCGAGGGGTCCTTCTTCACTATCGCGTTTGCCGCCGGGATTATCTTGCCGGCAGCCCACCATCACAATGGTGTCATCTTCTTCCCAGCAGTTTACGAGATGCAGCACGTAACATGGTGCTGCTTCAAACCAACGAACATCCTCGCTTTCTCCAAATCGGGGGATGACGCCAAAGCGTGCGGGAATATCGGAATGAAATCTGACCACTCGCTTTTTATGCTGCGCTAGGACTTCAGCGTCGTGAAAATAAGGCAAGTCGTGAAGAATCGAATAGCGCTCCGTAATCCCCATATCGTGGGGTGACCGGGGTCCGGGTAAATCTATCGGGACCTCGGTGCGCTGACCGGTTTCGGCGTTGGCCACGCCATAGGTCATAAAAGGTTCAACGTCTTGGTAATTAAAAAAAACCAAGTCACCTGTTCGCGGATCAACCTTACTATGCGCCGATAAATTATGCGTCAGCGTGTCGTTCAACGTCTCCTGACCGAGCGTGGTGAGGGTTATTGGGTCGATCGCCTGCGGCGAACCAGCCAGGTACCACAGGCTCATTAATTTTCCCTGATAGAAGATAATATCGGTATTGGAGTTATCTTTGATTGGCGACCCGGGTAAGTCGTGATTGAACGGGCCGCACAGTCCTGGCCAAACAGCGCGCTGCTGCTTTTCCTCTTCAACAAAGGCATCGGTTCGGATCCACTTTGACTTGTACGACACGTTACCGTTAGAGAAATACGTCGCGTGGAGCATGCCATCTCCGTCGTAGTAGTGGTATCTGCCCCAAGGTTTGTAGCGTTGGTTCGGCCCGTTCAATACATAAATACCGTCGAGATCTTTCGGTACCTCGCCCTGCTCGACGACCAGTTCATCGGAAGAGAGCTCATCGGCAACCGGCGCAAACAGACCATGCAGGTAGGGATGATCCACTTCCCAAATCCAGGGTGGCACGCCAGGCGTTGGCGCCCCTTCGGGGGTCGTAACATGAATATTTTTATAGGTAATGGGCAGCTGCTCGGGGCCAGGTATTTGTTGCTTCTCCATACTCAGAACCTCCTCCGAAAGGTGGCCGACAATGCTGTTAAT
>JBELDB010000119.1:0-4615 GCA_042094525.1 Congregibacter sp.
GATTGGGAGAGGCACCTTCGAAACGAATGGTCTCTGCGACGGCCTCAGCCATCGCGATAGATCCCGAGGCCTCAGCGCCGGTGGACTCAAGAGTGGCGGTGATACTATCTGTATCGGTGCAGCCTGAGGCAGTGTAGAGCACAGTGGCTTGCCCGATAAAGGTGATCGGTGATGTTGGATCAAGTGTCGCCTTGCTACTGAAAAGACATTCGCTACTCAATGTCATGATCTCCTCAGTTTTGACCCGTTGATCCGCGTCATCAACCACTGCAAAGGTAATAGCAGCAGTGCCGCCTGGGGACAGCTCTTTATCGGGGCTGATCAGTAGCGCGCCCTCAACGAATGCGCCGGTTGAATCAAAATATCCGACTCTTCGATCTGCCTGCACCACAGTCAGAGTAGAGCGCTCGACGAGATTTCCTCCCGCAAAGACAGTGGTGGATTCGATGGTAAAGGCGCCCGTTTGCGACCCAGTGACGACCTTAAAGGACGCGACTCCGTCAGCGTTGGTGACTGCGGTTCCCGCTGTTGGGATCAGTGAGCCCAGCTCGCCTAAGGCGACACTGATCACCTGATTGGCAACGGGTTGCTCTGTGTCAACATCCTTTACCAGCACCTCAAGGTCAAATTGGGAGCCCGTTTCAACGGTACTCGTGATCTCGCCTTCAACCAAAATGCGATTTTCAATGCGGTATGGCAATGTGCTGGAAATGGAGAAATTTACCGCCGCGGATACAGTCTGGTCACCCGTGCCAACCGATACGGTGGCGGTGCCCGCGCCGTCCGTTCCGTCTGCTTCGATAATGAAGTAGGTGTAACCGTTGCCGTCGGTCAATGCGGTACCACTCTCAGGTAAAAGAGTGCCGACGGTCACGCTGGCGGTCACAATCCGATCTGGCAGCCCTGCTCCATCGCTGCTCAATACCGTGGTGCGAAGTAATCCTTTGTTGGTCGGACTGATCTCGGTGATTGGCTCTCCTTGCAGGCCGGTCAGTTCCAAGGTGATTTCGGGTATCAAGACCGTGACATTGAAGTTAATCGACGCTTCTATAGCGCCTTCCTGACCGCTTATCGAGGCGACTATTGTGGCGGCTCCTGCGGTGCCGCCAGCAGTGATAACAAAGCGCGCCCGGCCTTCGCCGTCGGTGGTCGATGAGGATTGATTGGCGGTTGCGCCAGCGACAGTTAGGGTGACCACCGTACCCGAGACGGGAGTATCACTGTCTATTACAGTCACTAACAATTCAGCCGATTCACCGGAGCTCAGCTCCGTGACGGCATCACCTTGTGCATCTGTGAGCGTCAGCTCAAGGGTGTAGTCTGGCTCCGGCTGCTGGTTAGAGCCTGTGAAGCCATTGTCGCTTCCGCCACCACCGCCACCGCAACCCGTCGCGATTGCCGCCATGAGCAGCAGTGTTACCAAATGGTTAATCTTCCTGATCGACCCTTTGATCATCATCTGTCTCCAAAATCCATTTTGACTATCAGGGTGCGTTACTGACCCCTACAACCCAGTGATCGCTATCAAAGCGACCTGCCCTGCAGAAGATATCATGAGGCTTAAATAATGCCTGTGACTTTCTGCCACTCTGATCGGTCTGAGTCGCAAATACCTGCATATTCACGAACCGGTCACGCTGTTATTCTGCCGCTCATGCAAGCGTCTTCTATCCCCGAAGCAAGCTCCGAGTTAGCCGTTAGCGTGGTGCTGTTTCATAGCCCTCTAGAGCACCTAGAAGCGTTGGTTGATTCGTTGATTGCCTCGCTCGCAAACGCCCAAATGGCAGGTGTTGAATTAGTCTGTGTCGACCACAGCGAGAGTTCTGAGTACGCCGCCCGGTGCCATGAATTACTCGCCAACTACGATCAATGTGAGCAACTTCGTGTCCGCTTCCTGGCGGCAGAAAAAAATGGTGGCTACGGCGCCGGTCATAATCGAGCGATGGCAGAAAGTAACAGTCGCTTCCACTTGATTCTCAACCCTGATGTTGAGATCACCGCCGAGGCCATGAGCCGGGCGCTGAGAGTGCTCCGTAGTCACGACGAGCTCGCAATGCTTGCGCCCACCGGGTTCAGCTCCACTGGTGAACCGGAATATCTGTCCAAGGCTTACCCGTCGGTGTGGGTGCTGGGTTTGCGAGCATTTGCCCCTGGCTTTATGAAAAGCTGGTGTCAGGGTGCGCTGTCGCGTTACGAGATGCATGATAACCATGACCCTGGCCCGCTCCGAGAGATCACGTTGGCGTCTGGATGCTGCATGTGGGTACGGCGTGAGGTGTTTGACGATGTAGGCGGGTTCGATGAGGGTTTTTTTCTGTACTTTGAGGACTATGACCTGTCGCTCAAGATGGTTCGGCGTGGCTCCGTCATGGAGCACCGAGAGATCATAGTGGTTCACCACGGCGGCGATGCGTCGAAGAAGGGATGGCGTCACGTGCGCTGGTTTATCAAAGGCGCAACTCGCTTTTTTAATCGTTGGGGTTGGAAATGGTTTGGTTAGCGTCAAGGTGCGGCGGAGGAATGGACGGTGTTCGAAATGCGAAGTTTCGCGCCTGACAGTCCGTTGTCGTCGAAAGCGTGAGACACTGACACTATGAAGCTTAGCGATCATTCGCCGAAAGAGGCGCCACAAGACGTCTGGGAGCGTGAATGCGCGCGCCGCACAGTCTTGGCACAACTGGGTATTCAGCCTTTGGTGAGTCGTGTCGATGGCGTCGCGGCCAGACCGGTGGCAAGGCTCATGGCACCATCGACCGCCGTTCAGATCGAAATGGCCGCCACTTCGCCAAACGATGAAATGGAAGGTGCGGCGCTGCGTGAGCTGCTGCGTGGAGATAGGGCGGGCTCAGTAGCGCCAGAGCAGGCGCCAACACCTGAGAAAGTGGTTTCAGCTATTGAACTGGGTCCTAAAACGGGCGTCGCCCTTGAAGCGACGATGCCGCTCTCTATACTGATGGTTGTAAGTGGCGACCTGCTGTGGATTGAGCAGCTCGAGGACCAGCTACTGCGGCAAGAGCAGCTGAGACTGATCGCGGCGATGGCACGGGCGATTCGGGGTGCCGACATCCGTTGTACTCATCAGCAGTTTGATTGGCCGCCTGCCGGGCAGGTGGCGACGGCTGGCGTCCAGCATGACCTGAGGGAGATGCTCATGGGTTACCTGCATAGGCTCACTTCTGACCATGCGATTAGCCACGCCATTCATCTAGGCCCTTGTGATGTCCTCCCTGACTCAGGAGTTCCCATCACACGCATGCCCTCCAGCCTCGATCTATTGCGGGATGCGACACAAAAACCCGTCGCCTGGGAAGCACTCAAACCCTTGAGACGGTGACAGAACCGGCTCTCATGCTGCGGGCGCTCAACGATGCATCCGATGCTCGGGCTCTAAAGTCACTCTATGTAAGGTCGAGTGGCCCCGGCCTGCCATTTTTAACGAACCTCATCACCCAACCCAGTTGCCACGCCTGGAGTTTTTGGCGAGGAGATCTTGTCGCAGGCGCTGTGTGGTATCAGTGCGTCGAGGGTATCGCTGAAATATTGGATCTGCGTGTGTTGGCGTCCTGCAGGCGCCGGGGCTATGGCAGACGGCTGCTGGAGGCGTCATTGACCGCGTTGGCCCCCGTGGAGCGCGTGGATCTGGAAGTCCGCGCCTCGAATGAAGCGGCGATAGGGCTTTACAGAACGCTCGGATTTCGCGAAACAGGGAGCCGGCCGGATTATTATGTCATCCCGGAAGGACGTGAAGATGCGATCTTGATGTCGTGGAAACCCGAGTAAACATAAATAACTGGGACATGGATAATGGCTTCATGATCGTGAGTGCCATGACCCAGAGCGCTTCAAATACAGAGCTGCTGCCATGAATATTGTTGAAACCGATTATTGGTGCCTGATGCTGCCGCCCGAATGGTCAGCAGAGCGCGAGGACGATGTCGTTGTGATTACCGATCAAGACGGCATCGGCGAACTGGCGATCAGCACGTTGATCCTTGAGAGCGAATTCTCAGACGTCGTCCCTCGCGACATAGCTCGCGATGAATCTCCAGAGGTGGCTGCCTGGGAGTTGGTGACCTTTGGGCTATTTATCGGCGTGGGCGGTCAATTGAGAGAAGACGCGGCGGTGATCACAGAGTGGTATGTGGCCCACCAGAACGCGCTGCTTTATTGCACCTATGCCTGTGACGAAGAGGATGAGGGATTGGATGCTGCCGCGGTAGACGAAATATTAGCGACGCTGGTACCCGGCGATGCACTGATGGAAGCGTGACCATCCTGCCCTGATTATGGGGCCCGCTGTAAAACGGCTCAGCTGGAGCCCGTTATGAGACTGTCCCCGTGACTCGTACCCGTTTGCTGCCGGCGACCGGGGCATCCGTTTTGGCCTTTGCGCGTTGCTCAAGACTGGTATCGATCTGATTCTTAAGGGCAATCAGACACCCCGTGACCAGGAAAGCGCCGGGCGGGAGGACTGCTACGAGGAAGGGATAGTCCACGTTGAAGACCTGCCAGCGCCAGGACTCCGCCCCGGCACCGAACAGCAGTTGCATGTCCGCAAAGAGCGCGCCGGTGCCCAGTAATTCGCGGATTGCTCCCAATAATACGAGTACCGCAC
>JBELDB010000120.1:0-4593 GCA_042094525.1 Congregibacter sp.
TTGATCAAGCCACACAACACCACGCGACCACCAATCGACAGCTGCTGCGCCACTGTGGTCAACGTGGGGTCGCCCACCAAATCAAAATAAACAGAAACGCCATCCGGTGCGATCCTCGCCAGCGCCTCAGCAAGGTCCTCGTCGATGCGATCAATGCAGTGATCGTAGCCCAAGGTTTCAGTAGCGATGCGCCGCTTCTCACTGCCACTGGTAATCGCAATCGTTGTGGCGCCGGCGCGCTTGCACAGTTGAGCCGCCATCGCGCCCACCCCGCCCACCGCAGCAGGAATGACCACCACATCGCCCTCGCGGACTTTGGCCTGCTGAACCATACCGGCCCAGGCGGTGAGACCGGGCATACCTAAAATCGACAGCGCCAACGACGGCCGACTCAAAGCCGCAGGCACCCGGGACAAGGCCTCGGGCGGTTGATCGGTGAACGCTTGCCAGCCACTGTGGCAGCGCACGACCGTCCCGACCGGCCAGTCGGGGTCATCACTGTCCACGACTCGGGCAACGACTTCGCCGGCGACCACGTCACCGGGGTCTATGCCATGCCCCATGTGACTACCGGCGATCACGGAGCGCATATAGGGGTCGAGAGACAAATAGAGCGTCTGGCACCGCAACTGCCCTGACAGCCGCTCGCCCAGAGGCCGATTCTCAAGCGTAAAATCGTCAGGGTTGGGTAAACCTTCAGGGCGCTTGGCCAAGATGACGGCCATATTGTCCAACTGATTTGTCATGTTCGGCTTTGCCAGTAGAAAGAGCTTAATGATATAACATCATAACAAATGATCCGGAGAGGCAGTAATGGCGGGGGCCCGGGGTGCAGAGGAGCAAGCAGCTCCATTGCAAGGAATCAAAGTTGTCGAATTTACCCATATGGTCATGGGCCCCACTGCGGGCGTGATTCTGGGTGATCTCGGGGCAGACGTGATCAAGGTCGAACCCCTGAAAGGGGATAATACCCGACGACTGAAAGGGTCCGGAGCGGGTTACTTTCCGATGTACAACCGCAACAAGCGGTCCATCGCCCTCGACCTCAAGCACCCCAAAGGCCTTGATGTGGCGCGGCAACTGATTCAGTCCGCCGATATCGTGCTGGAAAATTTCCGCACCGGGACCATGGCCAAATTGGGCCTCGATTACGAATCTCTGAAAGCCGACCATCCCAGCCTTATCTATTGCTCATTGAAAGGGTTCCTGTCAGGCCCTTACGAGAATCGGGTAGCACTCGACGAAGTCACCCAAATGATGGGTGGGCTGGCGTATATGACCGGCTTGCCCGATCGCCCCCTGCGCGCCGGCTCCTCCGTGATTGACATTACCGGCGGCATGTTTGGCGTGATCGCCATTCTGTCGGCACTGCACCGCCGCCGGGAGACCGGCGAGGGTAGCCACGTGACCAGCGCCCTGTTTGAGACCACCGCGTTCCTGGTGGGCCAGCACATGGCACAGCAAGCCGTTAGCGGTGACGCCCCGCCACCCATGTCTGTCAGACAGTCCGCCTGGGCTGTTTACGATATTTTCGAACTCAACTCAGGAGAACGTCTGTTCGTGGGTATCGTCAGCGATACCATGTGGCAACGTTTCTGCGAGGAGTTTGGGTTAGCTGACTGGGCCGCCGACGCGACGCTCGCGAGCAATGCGGGCCGTGTCTCGGCAAGGGAGAACCTGCTCCCCGCAATCCGCGATCTGTTTGCACCGCTCTCACTCGCAGAGCTCAGTGAGCGTCTGGATAGGGCAGGGCTGCCCTTCTCTCCCATCAATACACCCGGAGATTTGTTTGACGATCCACACCTGACCGCATCGGGCGGTCTCCTGCCCGTGCACCTGACTGAAGGCGATCACGCAGGCGAGCAAACCACCCTACCGCGCCTGCCGGTTGAGTTTGGCAACCATAAGCCGCCACTGCATCGAGACCTACCAAAAACCGGTGCCGATAATGCAGAAGTATTGAAGGAGCTGGGACTCAACGACGAGGCCATCGCCGAATTGGCCAGCGAGGGTGTGCTGGGCGGCTAATCGCCTGCGAGGTAGACCCAAGGTCGTCGCACCTGATCCTGCTCTTCAAAATGCGCCACCAGATCCATCGTCTGCTCAGTCAATCCGATTTCATCGAGCCCGTTCAACAACATATCCCGCGCGGTGGGGTCGACTGAGAACACTTTCTTGTCTCGCGCCGGATCGGTCTCAATCGTACACGTCTCGAGATCCAGCTGAATCGTTTGCGCGGCAGGATCAATGCTCACCCACTCGACCAACTCATTGAGGTCATACCGCTCTAGTGCCACGGTCAGCAAACCATTGCGCAAGGCGTTATTGCGAAAAATTGTGGCAAAAGAAGGCGCAATGACTGCACGAAACCCGCTTTCCATCAGCGCCCAAACGGCGTGCTCACGTGAGGAGCCACACCCAAAATTATCGCCCGCCAGCAGAATAGAAGCGCCGCCGTACTCCGGCTGGTTCAGGGCAAAATCCGGATCGAGGGTGCGAGCGTCCGGATCAAGGTAGCGCCAGGGCGCGAAGAGCCCCGCTGCCAGACCAGAGCGCGACACGGTGCGCATCTCCCGCGAGGGGATGATCGCGTCGGTGTCGATATTGTCGCGCAGCAGTGGCAATGCCACGCCGCGGTGCTGAGTGAAGGGCGTCATACGGTCGTATCTGCCACAAGATGTCCAGCACAGGCGCTTGCCACCACCGTCAGGGGACTGGCGATATGCGTCCTGACATCCAACCCCTGCCGACCTTCGAAGTTTCGGTTCGTGGTTGAGGCCACTCGTACCCCTTTACCAAGACTCTCGCCGCCAGCGAAAAAACACATTGAACAACCCGGCTCCCGCCACTCGAAACCGGCACTGCGGAAGATGTCATCTAACCCCTCAGCTTCGGCGGCGCGCTTGACCTGACCACTGCCGGGCACGCAGAGCGCCTTGACCCCCTTTGCAACCGTGTGGCCGGTGCGCACCAAATAGGCGGCCGCCAGCTGCAAGTCGGACAATCGGCTGTTGGTGCACGAACCAATGAAAGCCGCGTCGAGATGGTAATCCGATAACTGACTGCCGGCCGTCACCCCCATGTAATGTTGCGCGCGTTGCCAAGCCGCCGACGCCGACGCATCGGGCGCATCGCTGGCATCAGGTATTGCGGCATCCCAATCGACACAATGTTGCGGACTGGTACCCCAACTGAGCTGTGGTTTGAGTGAGCCAATGTCGAAAGCATGTTCCCGGTCAAAGGTGGCGCCCTCGTCACTGCGCAAAAACTGCCAGTGTTGGGCGGCCTGATCCCAAAGCTGACCCTGCGGCGCGTAGCGGCGACCCGCACAGTAGTCGAGCGCTTTTTGGTCGGGAGCGATGAGCCCGGTAAAGGCAGAGAGTTCGGTGGCCATATTGCAAATCGTCAACCGCGCCTCTACCGGTAGCCCATCGATAGCCGGACCGGCGAACTCGATGGCATAGCCCGCGCCGCCTGAGGCTGACAACTCCCGAATGGTGAACAGAATGAGATCCTTTGCGGAGACGCCTGCGCCGAGCTCACCTGTGAAGTTGACACGCATGGTCTGTGGTCGAGTCACGCGAAGCGTGCTGGTGGCCAGCGCGTGCTCTGCTTCGGTTGAGCCCACACCCCAGGCGAGGGCGCCGAGCCCTCCCAAAGTACAGGTGTGGCTGTCTGGGCAGATGAGTGACAACCCGGGTAATGCAATGCCCAGCTCCGGCGAGATCACATGCACAATCCCCTGCTCGGCATCAGCAATGTCAAACAGTTGAATGCCGGTTTCGTGAGCGGCATGTCGGGTTGCGACGATGAAATCCCGACCACTGGGCATGAGCGTATCGTCGCTGCGCCCTGGCAACGTATCGACAATGTGATCCATCGTGCAGAACGCGTGCTCGCGTCTGCGCACCGAGCGCTGCTTCTCAAGTAAGCCGTTCAAGGCCACACTGCCCGTTCGCTCGTGCAGGAAAATGCGGTCGACGTACAGTAGCGACTGGCGCTCTGACAGCGTCGTCACCTCATGTTCTTGCCATAACTTGTCAAAGAGCGTGGTGCCCACAGCGAACTCGTTAACCCCCTATCGGCCTCAGCGGCCCTAAAACTCGTCATCGACCCGGTACAACACCGAGTAAAAGATATATAAATATAACAATAAGCCTAATTAATGGGCGCTGGCAACACGGGGTTGGTCAGCGCGATCTCTATGGGCGCACCAGATGGCAACGTGACGATCCCACCCTCCACGGCACCGGCGGTGTTGGTGTAGGGCAATCGCCAAGGGAGAGGTGTTTTGAGACCCTCGGGATCGACGCTTAAGCTGACCAATATGACACCACCGCGTTCACCGTACGGGGCAGGTACCGCAGTTGCCTCGTCAGGGTATTGATCGATTTCAATGCCGTACCCATCAGACATGGAAACCAGCGCCAGGGGATGCAGAGTGTCTCCGGGCAGATCGAAGGCATCGGACAGAACGCCAATGCGATAGGGGATGGGTCCTACAACACTGTTGTCAAAGTGCCGCTGCCAGAAGGCCAGACTGGCCCCCAGATCCGGGCTGCCCATGACCATGATGAAGGTGTGGCCCACGGG